>NZ_JACJER010000020.1:0-51643 GCF_014164185.1 Shewanella sp. SG44-6
GTCGCGGTTGCCTCTGTTATCACCATACTGCTTACCCAAAAAAAACCTATAGCTGCAGATAACACGGACTCATCTCAACAAGATGAACACGTTGCCAATGGCATAAGTAAAGCCGCCACTCGAATAGCCATTGGCGGAGCCGAAGTATCATTTTTTATTGAAAAACTCGCACACGCAATGGGTTTACAAGTTAAGCATGTTCAAGAAATCTCACAACGCGCCAGCAATTTAGAACAAGGTGCTCAACAACTATTAGGCCAATCAGCCAATGTACGAGCGCTAGTTGAAGAAGCCAGTACACAAGCGTCTAGCTACGCCGAAGAAATAAAGCAAGTGGATGAACAACAACAAAAATTGTCGACTGAAATTGAATCCACCGCAGTATTACTCATCGAACTAAAAAATAAAGCCAGCGCGATCAGCAGCATCACAGATACGATTAATAAACTGTCTGATCAAACTAATATGCTGGCACTCAATGCTGCCATTGAGGCCGCCAGAGCTGGAGAGCAAGGCAGAGGGTTTGCAGTCGTTGCCGATGAAGTGCGCAATTTGGCCCATAAAACGGCCGAAGCAACCCAAGGTATTGAGTCATTGCTATCCGAAATTGGTCAAAACAGTATTCAATCAGTACAAGCCATGCAACAAGTCAGTGATATGGGCGGCAAACTGTCTAGTCGGATGAATGAAATTTATATACTCACCAAAGCCAGTCAAGAAAGCATGGCCAGTGCCGCGAGCGAAATGCTGCAAATGGATCAAACCGTGAATTTTACCGTTGATAATACCAATGGTATTGGGGCAAATATTGAAGGCATTGGCGCTTCTATCCTTAAAGTCGATACTGATTTAATTGAAGCTTCAGATAGGGTGCTTGTGCTCAGTGGCTTTGCAGAACAGATATTCCGTCATCTACAACATTTTGAATTATCCGATAAACATGCCGTCATCGCCAAAGTAGCTTTGAATGCTGCAGCCAATGTCGGCGCAATTTTTGAACAAGCCTTAACTAAAGGTTCGCTTACACAAGCGCAATTATTTGATTCAAATTACCAACCTATTCCTAATACCAACCCACAAAAGTTCACCACAGGTTTTGATCGTTTTACCGACTCAAATTTACCGAGTATTCAAGAAGCTATTTTAGATAATAATGCCGATATTATTTATGCTGGTGCGGTGGATGTTAGAGGATATTTCCCCACTCATAACCGCAAATTTACCCAAGCGTTAACCGGAAATCGCGAACGCGATCTTGCCGGTAATCGCACCAAGCGTATTTTTGATGATCCAACAGGTAAACGCTGCGGCAGTAACGTTGAAAGTTTCTTATTGCAAACATATAAACGCGATACCGGCGAAGTGATGCATGATCTCTCTGCCCCAATTTATGTTAACGGTAAACATTGGGGCGGATTTAGAATTGGCTACAAGGCAGAAAATTAATACCCTGCATTATTTCGGTCGCAATCGTTTGGGGAATATAGCCAGCGGCGATATCCAAACTCAATACAAGTAAATAACGCCTCCCCAGCCATCGCTGCCACAGCTCATCTCGATTCCAAAAAAGAGGCCCAAGTCATGCAACTTGGGCCCATTTACAGGCTATTTAACGCCCTGTTCAACTGAAATACACCTCAATGACTTAGCTAGACGACTTAGCCAAATTGCGTAATACATAATGCAAAATACCGCCATGTCGGTAATAACTGAACTCATTAGGCGTATCAATACGGATTTTAACTTCAAACAAACGTTGCTTACCCGCTTTGTCGATCACTGACACATTGACGGTTTTCTGATCGGCGCTTACAGCAGGAATACTGAATTGCTCTTCACCGGTGAGATTTAGCGACTCCGCACTGTCATCAGGCATAAACTGCAACGGCAAAATACCCATGCCAACCAAATTAGAACGGTGAATACGTTCATAACTTTGTGCGATAACCGCTTTTACTCCCAAAAGTGCAGGCCCTTTCGCCGCCCAATCGCGTGAGCTGCCAGTACCGTACTCCTTACCCGCAAGCACAATACACGCTGTGTTATGTTGCTGATAATACATAGCAGCATCAAATACTGTCATCGACTCACCTGTCGGCATCAAGCGAGTCCAGCAACCTTCGGTCCCTGGCGCCAGCAAATTTCTTAGCCTTACATTGGCAAAGGTGCCGCGCATCATGACTTCATGGTTGCCGCGGCGTGAACCGTAAGAGTTAAAGTCCTTAATGGCAACCCCTGCTTGCTGTAAATAATCTCCGGCTGGGCTGTCTGGTGCAATAGAGCCCGCGGGTGAAATATGGTCGGTGGTGACCGAATCACCCAACTTAAGTAAACAACGGGCATTGTCGATACCCATAATTTGGGGAACCTCTGCACTGATCCCATCAAAGAATGGCGGTTGTTTAACATAAGTGGAATCAGGCCAGTTATATTTTTGGCTCTGCACTACCTCAAGTCCTTGCCAGTCTACATCACCGCTGTATACATCGGCATAACGGGAAACAAACATCTCGCTTTGCACCGCGCTGGCCATAACCTGTTGGATTTCCTGATTGTCTGGCCAGATATCTTTTAAATACACGGCTTTGCCATTGGCATCCTCACCCAGTGGTTCAGTAACCATATCGGCTTTCATATTACCGGCCAATGCATATGCCACCACCAGCGGCGGCGATGCTAAGTAATTGGCTTGTACTTCTGGATGGATGCGACCATCAAAGTTACGATTGCCCGATAACACCGAACACACCTTCAACCTGCCCTGTTGTATCGCTTCACTGACGGGCTGAGGCAATGGGCCGGAATTAC
Organism: Shewanella sp. SG44-6; assembly: GCF_014164185.1. Taxonomy (NCBI): domain Bacteria; kingdom Pseudomonadati; phylum Pseudomonadota; class Gammaproteobacteria; order Alteromonadales; family Shewanellaceae; genus Shewanella; species Shewanella sp. SG44-6. Next base: position 2,809 of record NZ_JACJER010000020.1, read on the forward strand.
CAATACAGGTAGTGCAACCGTAGCCAACTAACTGAAATCCTAGAGCATCTAAATCGACATTAAGACCTGATTTTATTAAATAATCCGTAACTACCTGCGAGCCAGGTGCAAAGCTGGTTTTTACCCAAGGTTTAACCTGTAAACCCTTTTTACGGGCATTTCTGGCCAATAGTCCAGCGGCGATTAACACTGATGGATTAGAGGTATTAGTACAACTGGTTATCGCAGCTATCACCACAGCGCCGGCTTCGAGCACAAAGTCTTTATCTCGATAACGACACGCAACACCTGCGCTACCATCGACGACGGGGACTTGCACCGATGGGCCACCCTCGCTTGCCAGCTCATCTTTACCTTCAGCGTCTATTTGGCTAACAGGGATTTGACTGTCTAACCACTGACGGAAACTGACTCCAGCTTGCTCAAGTGCAATTCTGTCCTGTGGCCTTTTGGGACCTGCGATAGAAGGCACAATACTGCCTAAATCCAGTTGTAAGCTGGCGTGATAACAGGCTTTGTTGTCGGATGCACTGGCCCACATGCCCATCTTTTTAAGATATGTCTTGATCAGCTCGATATGCTCTGGATCACGACCAGTAAGTTTTAGGTAATCTAGCGTTTGTTGGTCGATCGGGAAAATGCCACAGGTGGCACCGTATTCTGGCGCCATATTGGCAATGGTCGCCCTATCAGCCAAGGTTAATTGATCAACCCCGGCACCAAAAAACTCGACGAACTTGCCGACCACGCCAAATGAGCGCAACTGCTCAGTTACGGTTAACACCAGATCGGTAGCGGTAACCCCAGGAGGCAATTTGCCGACAAATTCAAAACCAACGATCTCGGGTAACAACATTGTCACTGGTTGGCCTAACATCGCAGCCTCAGCCTCAATACCGCCCACGCCCCACCCCAACACACCCAAGCCGTTGATCATGGTGGTATGGGAATCGGTTCCGACTAAGGTGTCTGGATACAATAAGTTATCTTCATCTTCTTTAACAAAAACCACTCTTGCCAGATATTCTAGATTGATTTGATGCACGATACCGCGCCCTGGCGGCACGACTTTAAAGTTATCGAAGGCTTGCTGACCCCAACGCAAAAACTGATATCGTTCGCGATTTCGTTGGATTTCAATGGCAGTATTTTGTTGCAACGCCCCTGTTTCGGCAAATACATCGACCATCACTGAGTGGTCAATAACCAGCTCTACCGGGTTCAGCGGATTAATCGCGGCAGCATTACCACCTAGCGTTATAATGGCATCACGCATGGCGGCTAAATCGACGACTGAAGGTACACCGGTAAAATCTTGTAAAATGACCCGGGATGGGACAAAGGCAATTTCGGTTTCAGACCAGTCATCTAAATCCCAGCGGGCCAAGGTTTCAATATCCTTTGGCTGGACAAACTCCGAATTTTCATAGCGCAGTAGATTTTCTAATAATATTTTTGCCGCAAAGGGTAAGCGGGATAAATCGAAGTGTTCGGCTAATCGGTCAAAGCTGTAATATCGGAAATTTTTTCCATTACTCTCAAGTTGTTTCAATAATTGCATAGAGTCTTTCATTAATGATCTCCCTATAAACGTTTATGAGTACTTCCTGCTAAGCTTAGTGAACACACTAACATATCCCAATCAAAAATCGAGTCGGAAATATTATGAGTAAGATACGTATAGAATATGACAGCATGGGTAAAGTTGAAGTGCCAAATGATGTTTATTATCAGGCACAAACCCAGCGAGCACTGGATAATTTTCAATTTTCAGAGCGGCGTTTTCCTACACCGGCAATCGTTGCCCTACTCGACATAAAATCAGCGGCAGCACACGCTAATAGTCAGTTAGGTTTGCTGGATAACGCCATGGCGGCGGCGATCCAACAAGCGATTACCGCCAGTAAACAGCTCGACTTTTCAACCCATTTCCCACTGGATCTGTTCCAAACCGGTTCAGGCACCAGTTCCAATATGAATGTTAACGAAGTGATTGCCAGCTTAGCCAGCGACATTTTGCAGGATAAAGTTCACCCCAACGATCATGTCAATATGGGCCAAAGCAGCAACGATGTGGTGCCTGCCGGTATTCACATTAGTACAGTGCGGCATTTAAAGGCTCTACTGTATCCGGCCATTAATCGCTTAAGTGACAAATTAGCGTTTTTGGCCGATGAGCATGTAAATTTGGTCAAAACTGGACGCACCCATTTAATGGACGCTATGCCGATTACCTTAGGGCAAGAACTACAATGTTGGCGACTACAGCTCAATGCTGCTCAAGCGAAGCTCCAACAAGCAGAGCTCAACTTACATCATTTACCTCTGGGCGGCACTGCGGTTGGCACTGGGGTTAATTGTGATCCGCGTTTTGCCAAACTCGCTTGTGATTATTTACAGCAGCAAGACCAGCATCCTTGGCAGGCGGCACCTGTTCCGGCCTTATACATGAGTAGCCAAGATCACACTCTTGCCGTGGCTTCGGCGCTCAAAGGATTGGCGATCACCTTAATGAAAATTGCCAATGATTTACGCTGGATGAACTCAGGCCCTATCGCCGGACTACAAGAAATTAGTGTAACCGCGCTGCAACCTGGTTCATCGATAATGCCCGGTAAGGTTAATCCGGTTATTCCGGAGGCGGTTGCCATGATTGCCGCTGAAGTGATCGGTAATGAAACGACCATAACCATCGCGGCGCAATCGGGTAATTTTCAATTAAATGTCATGCTGCCACTGATTGCTGACAAGTTACTCTCCAGCATCGATTTATTAACCCATGCCTGCCAATCCATGACGGATAAGGTATTTGCGGATTTTGCGCCCAATACCGACAACTTGACTCAAGTGTTGAAGAAAAATCCTATTCTTGCCACCGCACTCAATTCAGTGGTGGGTTACGATATGGCCGCGAAAATAGCCAAACGTGCACATAAAGAACATAAATCGGTATTAGACATTGCACTGGAAGAAACCGAGCTGAGCGAAGATAAACTCACTGCGATACTCGATCCCTTGCATCTCGCGAAGCCTCATCAATAACGCCACCAACAGCCAGCGCTAAGAGTGCAAAAGACTAACGCCAAACAGAGTTGGCGAGAGTAAAACCTATTTATGTGAATAGGTAAAATCTCGCTAACTTGCCTTGCTGAACTCATCTCCAACCCAAGGTTGGGCCAATAGAATAAAACCAAACATTAAATCTTAAAATGTTTAATTATTGGGCAAAGATCATCGGCACTCATTGGCTTACCGTATAACCATCCTTGCCCGTTTAATATTCCTAAATTTTTAAGTGCTTGATGTTGCATGATGTTTTCAACACCTTCAGCAACAACGTCTATATGAAGTTCGTTAGCCATTTGGACAATATAAGGTATTAATGATGAACGGATGGACCCTCCTTCCATGGCATTAATAAAGCTTCTATCGATTTTCAAAATATGACACGACAATTTTGACACTTGGTTTAAATTTGAATATCCAGTGCCAAAATCATCGATTGCAATCAGAAAACCATGTTGCACCAGGATCTCTAAGTGGTTTGCAAACTCTTTACCAGTCAACTGTTCATCTTCTACAATCTCAAGCACAATCTTAATGGGATGATCATTCACATACGGCAGATCAATTATCTTTAACACTTTTCCGCTAGAAACATCAGAAGGAAAAATATTAATATTGACTTTAAAACCCTTCAAATCAATACCGCTTTCACTTAGGCGCAGCAGCGATTTTTCAACAAGTTGCTCAGTAAACTCCCATGACAGGCCCAGCTGTCTAATTTTGGGAATAAATTCATCTGGAAATATTTTACCTTCGTTATCTTCAAATCGCGCCAGCACTTCACAGCCGACGATCTTACCGGTTTGAATATTGACTATCGGTTGAAATAAAGGAAAAAACTTGTTTGATTTAACGCCTCGTTTAACTCGAGCGCTTATTGACATAAAACCATTGATTTTAAATGATATAAAATAATATAAAAATAATGTCAGAAAAAATGATGACGTAATAATGATAGCAATTAACAGGCGGTTTTTTTCATAAAACTCGCCAGCACTAAGGCTCAGTGCGACGCAGTAAGATGATTCAGGATCACATTGTTGAAATTGATAGGCATGGGTTAAGTTCACTCTGCCAACGATACCTTTGACATATAGATTATTGCTGCCTGACACATGTTTATAATGATTTGCTCTATTGAATACAATTTCCCAATCGAATCCCATAGAACTGAATTTATTGATCTCCGCAGGCTCAATCACTACATTGAAAGCGTTATGCTTGATGACAACCGCTGTATGTAACCTATCAAAAAGCTCTAACGCTTTATTTACCCACACTTTTGCACCGTAGTTATTAATGTAGTCTGGCTCAGATTCCATACTCTTTGTAACAATTATCCCTAAACCTGCGGTACACAGCAATTTACCATTTTCATCTGAATAGCCTATATCTTTGATAAAGATAGACAGGAAATTCTCACGGCGCATATGCAGCAACATTTCACTACTACACACTGGATCATCAAACCTATCTAATCGCTCAAGAGTGTGTTGAATGTCTTTGCTAATAGTACTCATTAAGGCTAAATGGGTTGTTGCAGCTTGCTCTTGCTCAACGACAATCTGTTTTTCTATCCATAAGAATAAAAATAGAAAAAACAAAGTGCCCAGAGACAAACTAACGATAAATGACACTAACTTATGTTTAAACGACATAATTTGCCGCCCCAAATAGTAATAACACATGAATAGTAGCCAACCACATTAACGCGATATAACGACTATGATGACGTAAGTATAATATTTATTTTAAATGTTAATGATCGATAAAATCTATTCACAGCTTATTGTTAAAATGTTCAGCACTTCTCTAGAAGCTATTTTTATGATGCATCATTATCTATGCTCATGGCCTCTTTTATTTCATCACTGGCAAAACCTTTACGAGATAGAAACGCATACGCTTTAGACTTTTCTTTATAATCAGATAAGTTATAGCGTTTTTTAGCCAGCTCATTTCTACAGCTTTGATAAAAATCGACATCATCTGTTAAGGTTAATTGATACAAGGTTTCTTCAAAATCACTCACATCAATCAATCGCTGTTTGAGTTCCTGTAAAATAAGTGTTTTACCTTTACCTTTATTAAACAGCTTAATTATTTCAGTTGTTAAATCGACTTTTTCTGCTTTTATCGCCAATTTACTGCGCAATGTTTCACCTTGTGGATGTAACGATAATGCATGATCAATTTCAGATCGAGAAAATCCTTTTGCGGTCATTTGAGCATAGACTTTTTCTCTGCTGGTGCCGTAAAAATTCTCAAATCGGCCTAGTAGCCTTGAGGTAGCGAGCTTAAAAGTATCTATTTTTTGCTCGTGCATAACCTGTTCTAGCGCGGCATCAATCTCTGTTGCACTCACACCGCGAAGTTGTAACTTACGCCTTATGGCGCCAGTCCCCTCTTCATTGCTAAAAGCAAGTTCGCAATAACGCACGGCAAAATCGAAGTCATTTTTTAAATAACCACTGTCGATTAGCTTGGCTAATACGGTATCAATCCATTGCTGGTTCTCGGTTTTACGCTCAAGCTTGGTACGAATTTCGCCAATAGTAAAGTCTTGCTGACTAAGGTGCCAATAAGCACTATTAAAAACGTTATCTATGGTTTTAGCTTGGCGTAGTTGTGGGCGCTGCATAAAAATTAATCTTACCTTAATATAATCAAAATGAGTGTAGCAGCTCAGTCGGTTATTGAGAAAGATCTAGATATTTCATTGTTTAAATCATTTAAAAACCAGCTGTTTATGGTGAGTTAACTGCAGCGCTTTAAAAAATTATAGTGTAATTTATCGATGGAGACTTGTTGTGCTAAAACCGCATCATTATTCACTTAGCTGCATTACGCGCAACGGAACATCAGTGGAGAAGGGCTCTTTATACTCGAGTCATAAGTGATTATTACTTGATTATTTAACGCTGCTGAACCGGCGCAGACTGCCACTAATAACTTCAATAGATAATCTGCTGCCCGCAAGCGTTTATTGCGGTATCGATTTGTAACAATACAGAAGCCAGAAAATATTTTAGTTCGCAAAAAATATGATCCTCATAACCCCCCAAGGACGTATCAATACGTGTTAGGATTGTTGAATTAAGGCGCTTATATCTGATCACATCCACCCATTTATATTAGGTGCTAGGGATCACAGATTTGTGACTTTTGAGCCATTGATAAGTAACAAAACAGTTAACAATGTAAATAAACAGTATAAACATTGTTCAAATTCAAGTTTATTTAATAATTCCGCTGTTTTACTACTCTGATTTACTTTCAATCAATAGCGCCTTCTTGTTATTCTCCTGCAAATGAAAATCGCCAGCTGGATCTATTGATTCAACTACCCACTCCTTTGAGCTCGGTTGGAAACGTTTCTTGAAACTAACCCTTTGCCAATACCTTGTTAAATCGCTTAATCGCATCACAAGGTTATCCAAGTTGAGTAAAGCACATTTAACACTGTGTTTCGGGTTACTGTTGCTGCAACCTTTAGCTGATGCCTTGTCTATTTCAATCGGACATTTTATTGATATTGGCGAGTTTATCGCTATTGCTGACGGTATATTAGCTGAATTTTTGGGTGCGGGTTTAATCAGTTTATTGCTGATTAATCCCTTAGTTATCCAGCACTTTTGGCGTTTATTCAATCTTAATTCTAAATTTAGCAACTTGCTCGAACTGAGCGATGCGCTAAGTGCTCTATCTCCTGTTATTCCTCAATCGCTAGAATATACGGCACATGGTTGTCGCGCCCCGCCTTTACAAGCTTAACTTTTTTATTTTAATACGCCATTCGCGAGATATATCTTTTTTGGGAAACTAAGCCAAAATCACATACTGTTGATTTAGTTTATCTTTTTCCACTATTCGCGTTTGATGATTATTGTGCAACTGCCAATCCCCCTGTTGGTAGCGTAGTAAGCTTTAAGGTTAGAGGAATCTTCCTTTGTTAATTCGAAATTTAAGTAAACCTATACTGGCTGCATTAGCATTTATGCTAGCCGGTTGTGAAGGCGGCGTGCTGGATCCCAAAGGTCAAATCGGCATCGATGAGAAGCATCTCATTATTGTGGCAACCTTGCTGATGTTGATTGTGGTTATTCCAGTAATTTTCATGACCTTGTATTTTGCATGGAAGTTCCGCGACGGTCGCGATGAAGAAATTTATGCACCTAAATGGGCACACTCAACCGCCATTGAAATCGTGGTGTGGGTCGTACCGATTATTATCGTGATCATTCTTGGTGTTATCACTTGGAAATCGACTCACGATTTAGATCCCTACAAACCGCTAGTGCATGACGCTAAACCGGTGAAGGTTGAAGTGGTGTCATTAGATTGGAAATGGTTGTTCATTTATCCTGAATATGGCATCGCATCGGTTAACGAATTGGCCTTCCCTGCCAATGTTCCGGTTAACTTTAAAATCACTTCTGACACAGCAATGAATTCATTTTTCATTCCGCAGTTAGGTAGCCAAATCTACTCAATGGCAGGCATGGCGACTAAGTTACACCTTATCGCAAACGAGCCAGGCACTTTTGAGGGTATTTCAGCTAACTACAGTGGTGCTGGATTTGCTGGAATGAAGTTTAATGCGATTGCAACTGCAAACGCTGACGATTTTGATGCTTGGGTTGCCAAGGTAAAACAGCAAGGTAATACCTTGGATGTTGAGCAATATAAGCAACTGGCTGAAAAGAGCGAAAACAATCCGGTGCAATACTACGGGTCAGTACAAAAAGGCATGTTTAACTACATTGTCATGCAATACATGCATCCAGACTCGAATATGAAACCAATGGACAGCATGGAAGGTATGCACGACATGAGCAACATGGAATCAATGTCTGGTATGGATCATACCAAGCATATGCAAAACATGGAGCACATGGTCGACAAGGACGCGGAAAATTCTGGGCTTTCATCACCTTCACATTCAACCACAGAGCATTCTTCGACTGCATCTGGGGAGGCGAAATAATCATGCCATTTCTAGGAAAATTAACTCTCGAGTCAATTCCGTATCATGAACCGATTATTATGGTGACCCTTGCTGCGGTTGCCATTATTGGATTCATTATCGCGGCATTAATGACTAAGTATCAAAAATGGGGCGTGCTCTGGCATGACTGGTTAACCTCGGTTGACCATAAAAAACTCGGTATCATGTATATCGTGTTAGCAATGGTAATGCTGATCCGCGGTTTCTCTGACGCGATTATGATGCGAACTCAGCAAGCACTTGCCACCAATGGCGCTGCGGGGTATTTACCACCTGAACATTACGACCAAATCTTCACTGCCCATGGCGTGATCATGATTATCTTTATGGCAATGCCATTTATGATTGGTCTGATGAACTTGGTCGTACCATTGCAAATTGGTGCTCGTGATGTCGCGTTCCCGTTCTTAAACAATTTAAGCTTTTGGCTAACGACCTCTGGGGCGATATTAATCAATATATCACTTGGATTAGGTGAATTTGCCAAAACGGGTTGGGTAGCTTATCCGCCATTGTCAGAACTCGCATACAGTCCGGGGGTGGGGGTTGATTATTACATCTGGGCCTTGCAAATATCCGGCATCGGGACAACCTTAACCGGGGTGAACTTTATCGCCACTGTGTTGAAAATGCGCGCTCCGGGCATGAAGCTAATGCAAATGCCAATTTTCACTTGGGCCTGTACTTGGGCAAACGTGTTAATCGTTGCATCGTTCCCAATTTTAACCGCTGTGTTAGGTTTATTAACCTTAGACCGTTATTTAGATTTCCATTTCTTTACCAATGACGGTGGCGGTAACGCCATGATGTACATCAACCTGTTTTGGGCTTGGGGTCATCCTGAAGTATACATTTTGGTATTACCGGCTTTCGGTATTTTCTCTGAAGTGTTTTCAACCTTTACTTCTAAGCGCTTATTTGGTTACACCTCAATGGTGTGGGCAACGGGTGCGATTTCTGTACTTGGCTTTATTGTGTGGTTACACCATTTCTTTACCATGGGGTCGAGCGCTAACGTTAACGCCTTCTTCGGGGTGATGACCATGGTGATTGCGGTGCCGACTGGGGTAAAACTGTTTAACTGGTTATTTACCATTTATCGCGGCCGTTTACGTTTCACCGTGCCAGTATTGTGGTCTTTAGGCTTTATGGTGACCTTCACCATCGGCGGCATGACCGGAGTATTGTTAGCATTACCTGGCGCAGATTATGTACTACATAACAGCTTGTTTTTAATCGCCCATTTCCATAACACCATTATTGGTGGTGCGGTATTTGGTTACATGGCTGGTTTTGCCTACTGGTTCCCTAAAGCGATGGGCTTCCACCTCAATGAACGTTTAGGTAAGGCATCATTTTGGTGTTGGCAGATAGGCTTCTATATCGCCTTTATGCCGTTATATGTGCTTGGTTTTATGGGCATGACTCGTCGTATTAACCACACAGATAACCCAGCGTGGAACTTCTGGCTTTACTTTGCCGTGGTCGGCGCGTTTATCATCCTTGTGGGTATTATTTTACAGTTTGTACAATTGTATGTCAGCTTCCGTGATCGTGAGCAGAACTTAGATACTACTGGTGATCCATGGAATGGCCATACGCTTGAGTGGTCAACCTCTTCACCACCACAGTTCTATAACTATGCCCAGTTAGATCCAGTAACAGACATTGATGCGTTCACCGACATGAAAGAGAAAGGCACTGCCTATCAACGTCGTGAAACATACCAGCCGATTCATATGCCTAAAAATACCGCCAGTGGGATATTTATGGCCGCTGCGATTACCGCAATGGGATTTGCCGCAATTTGGCATATTTGGTGGTTAGCCATTGTTGGATTTGCAGGTGCGTTTGTATTGTTCTTAGTGCGTGCTTACGACAATGATGTTGACTACTACGTGCAGCCAGACGAAATCGCGCGTATTGAAAATGCACATATAGATAACGTAGCAAGGGGCAGATAATGAGTATTGCTATTAAAGCAGATTTACACGACGCTCATTCTACTGAGCACCATGACGAACACCACGATACCAGTGGTAACACCTTATTCGGTTTTTGGATTTATCTAATGACCGACTGTATTTTGTTCGCATCCGTTTTTGCGACTTATGCAGTGTTATTCATGAACACAGATGGTGGGGTGTCGGGCAAAGATATTTTCGAATTAGACTTCGTGCTTATCGAAACCGCCGCCTTACTAGTCAGTAGTATTACTTATGGCTTTGCCATGATTTGCGCTAGACACCAAAAGAAAGCGGCGACATTAGCGTGGTTGTTAATCACCTTCGCGTTAGGTTGTGTGTTTATCACGATGGAAGTATACGAGTTCCATCATCTGATTGAACACGGCAATGGCCCAGATCGCAGCGCCTTTTTATCAGCATTTTTTGCCTTAGTCGGCATGCATGGCTTGCATGTTACCGCGGGCTTAATTTGGATGCTGATCATGATGGTCGAAGTTATCAAGTGCGGTTTAAATAATCGTAGTATCACTCGCCTAAGTTGCTTAAGTTTATTCTGGCATTTCTTAGACATCGTGTGGGTGTGTGTGTTTACCGTTGTTTATTTGTTAGGAGTCTTGTGATGATCAATGCACATTCAAGCCACGGCGAGGGCGACTTTGGCGCCAGTGTTAAGTCATATTTAGTCGGCTTTGTGTTATCGGTGATCTTAACCGGTATTCCATTTTGGTCGGTAATGACTCACAGCTTTGACCATACAACCACCTTATGGATTGTGGTTGCTGCGGCAATAGTACAAATCGTGGTGCACTTAAAGTACTTCCTTCATTTAGATTTTTCTAAAGAAGGCAGGATCAATACATTCTCTTTCTTATTCACTGCACTGATTATTGTCATGGTAGTGGGTTTATCTGTGTGGATTATCTACGCAGCTAACGAATTGATGATGTAATTAGACAGCTATCATGAATAATCAAGGTCAATCTATGTCAGCACAATTAACATCACGCTTACGAGGATATGTTCAGGTAACTAAACCTGGCATCATCATGGGCAATTTAATTTCCGTCGCCGGCGGGTTTTTACTCGCCGCACAAGGTAACGTAGATTGGACCTTGATGTTTGCAACCATGATAGGGCTCTCTTTAGTGGTGGCGTCTGGTTGCGCTGTCAATAATTGTATTGATCGCGATATCGACGCCAAAATGCAGCGTACTCGTAACCGAGTTACCGTTACCGGTGAAATATCGGTACAAGCTGTATTGAGCTTTGGCATTGGTCTGGGGATTATTGGCTTTACCATGCTAGTGATATTCACTAACAATTTAGCGGTATTATTTGCCGCTATCGGTTATGTGGTTTATGTCGGCGTGTACAGTCTATACATGAAGCGCAACTCGGTTTACGGCACCTTAGTGGGTAGTTTCTCAGGTGCTGTGCCACCAGTTGTAGGCTATTGTGCGGTCAGTGGACAAATGGACACAGGTGCAATCATTTTGCTACTGATGTTCAGTTTATGGCAAATGCCGCACTCGTATGCAATTGCAATATTTCGCTTTGATGACTATGCCGCAGCCAACATTCCGGTGTTACCTGTTGCTGAAGGTATGGCCAAAGCAAAACTGCATATAGTGCTCTACATTGCCGTGTTTGCATTGGTTAGCGCACTATTACCGCTGGCGGGTTATACAGGTATTGCCTTTATGGCCGTAACCTTTGCCACCAGTTTATGGTGGTTAGCCATGGCGTTAAAAGGTTATCGTCGCGACATCAACTTACAGTCTTGGGCTAGGCAAGTATTTGGATTTTCCATTATTACCATTACCGCATTAAGCGTGACCATGGCATTGGACTTTCAAGTTATAGCCCAACCTGCACTGCTAACATTAGCGCCTTAAGTCCCTCAGCAAAAATTAACCATTCTTAAGCCCATTGCATAATGCAATGGGCTTTTTTATTTGATTAATCAGAATATTTTACTAGGCTTAAACTCTAAAAATTAAGCCATCAATTAGGATTTAACACTAAGGTCTAAGCTTAGTGCTCGCTAAGATTTGGAGTTAAAATACACTAGCTAGACCTCTCACGGTTCAATAAGAATCACACCGAACTGTAAAGGCAAACATAAAGGGATCTTATGTTTATCATGTCACGCCCAAGTCAGCATCCAGCGCTTGCACTTAATCGCGTCAAAAATATCGTTCCGCGATTGTTGTTGCTAGTGTGCGCTTTGATCACGGTCAACTCACTGTATGCAGCCCCACAATCGCCGCCTACAGCGACTATTTTTGGTAATTGGATCATTGATAGCCCAGAACAAATCACGCTGTTACAGTTAACTCATGACCAGAGTTACTTATACATACAATTAAACTTAATTGAGCCACAAAACAGCGTTGCAGAATGGGGGCGAATAGATATCCAACAAGCAGATGTTCACTTTTTCCCAAGCTACAGTAGTAATCAACAACAGGGTCTAGTTGCCTACCAAATAGCTCATCCTAAATTGCACATAGCAATTACTGTCGAGTCAGCCCAGTTAGTCTTTAGTATCGACACTAATGGTGACAGCGTTGCCGATGAACAACATCACTATGACATCACTCCAAGCCAATCTGTCTATGGTGTCTGGCATCAGTTGTCGACCCCGGCACTGAGTAGCTTGGTGCTGTTCGATAATGGCTATTACGCCATGGTGAAGATTAACCTCCACCAAGACCCACAAGCTAATGAGCACTTCACCCATCTACAATGGGGGCGATTTGTACTGCAACAAAAGCAGCTGATCATTGAGCCCATGTTTAATAGCCATCCACAACAAACATCAAGCTTATTAAGCGCCATTTCGAGCATTGTTTATCAGCCAAGTAAACAGCAATTGACGTTATCTTTTATGATGGAGGCCAATCCTGATGACATCGCGATTAATCAACGATATCGACGTTAGCTCAAACCGAATATGAAATTGCAGCTCTGTGCGCAGGCTTACTGATGCTCACAATAGATGACTACAGCATAAGCCTATTAGGGGTATCAATGTGGCAACCTATGTTATGGCTATATGGGATTGTGTTTTGCACTTTACTGATTATTGCGATTACATTTTTGGCCGCTAAACGCATCTTACGCCACAGTATTAGCCGGTTATTACAAGGATAATGATAAGTCGTTATCCATCACCTCATTAACCCTAAATAGTTTAATGAAAGACAACTTATGTAACTATCCAGTACTATTTATGCGATAAACAAACATTTACAGCTATTTAGTTACAATTTCTGCCACAATCAGCTATTCAAATTTAAGCGATTACACTTCATACTGAGTCATTGCTGGTATCAATTTAGTGTTTAAAGGATATGTCATGGGCCAAGAAACCTCGAAGATTCTCGTTGTCGATGACGACATGAGATTACGTTCATTATTAGAACGTTACTTGATAGAGCAAGGCTTCCAAGTTCGTAGTGCTGCGAATGCAGAACAAATGGATAGATTACTTGAGCGCGAAAACTTTCACCTTTTAGTACTTGATCTGATGCTACCCGGTGAAGATGGTTTATCGATTTGTCGCCGCTTGCGCCAACAAGAAAACCCGATTCCGATTGTGATGTTAACCGCCAAAGGCGATGAAGTAGACCGAATTATTGGCCTAGAACTGGGCGCAGATGACTACTTACCAAAACCCTTTAACCCGCGTGAATTGTTAGCGCGCATTAAAGCGGTAATGCGTCGTCAAATAATCGAAGTCCCTGGAGCACCAGCTCAACAAGAAGAAATGATTGAATTTGGTGAGTTTTCACTAAATCTTGCCACCCGTGAAATGTTTCATGGTGATGAAAGCATTGCCCTAACCAGCGGTGAATTTGCAGTACTTAAAGTACTGGTTAACCACCCTAGAGAGCCATTATCGCGTGACAAGCTGATGAACCTTGCTCGAGGGCGTGATTATTCGGCACTTGAGCGTTCTATTGATGTGCAGGTTTCACGCCTACGCCGTTTAATTGAGAAAGATGCTGCTAACCCACGCTATATCCAAACGGTTTGGGGCTTAGGTTATGTATTTGTCCCCGACGGCACCACACGTAAATAAGTCATGGAACTTAAGTTAAAATGGTGGCAACGCTTTTTACCCCGCAGCGCTTTTAGCCAGACCGTATTGTTGATTGGCAGTTTACTGCTGATCAATCAATTGGTGTCTTATTGGTCTGTCGCCGTTTACTTTATCAAACCCAGTTATGAACAAATTAACCAACTGATCGCCCGCCAAATCAATATTTTATTTGTCGATGGTGTTGATGTTGGCCGTGAACATCTCACCATGGTTGATGCCTTAAATGCCAAAGTGCGTGACGATGGCATGACAGTTTATAATCTTAAACAAGCTCAAGAAGCGGGACTGAACCAAGCCACTTATTACAGCTTTTTATCTGAGCAAATGTCGGTATATCTGGGCGGTGAAGCTGAAGTGCGTTTTTCGCAAGGTGAAAAACTCAATGTGTGGATTAAGCCACCACAAGCACCGACGTTATGGATTAAAGTGCCGCTGAGCAGTATTAACGAGTCAGATTTATCGCCATTAACGCTGTATTTATTAGTTATTGGTGGGCTCAGTGTCGCCGGAGGCTGGTTGTTTGCACGGCGACAAAACAGACCGTTAAAACGACTGCAAAAAGCTGCCGTCGCGGTATCTAAAGGTGATTTTCCGCCAACGTTACCATTAAGCGGCTCTACCGAGATTGTTGAAGTAACTCATGCATTTAACCAAATGGCCAACAGCATGAAGCAACTTGAGCAAGACCGTGCCCTACTGATGGCTGGAATTTCTCACGATTTACGCACTCCGTTAACCCGCATTCGCTTAGCATCTGAAATGATGGTAGAAGATGATCAGTATCTAAAAGAAGGCATAGTCACCGATATTGAAGACATGGATGCGATTATTAACCAATTTATTGCATACATTCGTAACGACCAAGAAGGCGTTCGTGAGCCTGACCAAATCAACCGCTTAATCCAAGAAATTAGCCAACAAGAGTCACATCGTGAAGAAACCCTCGAATTATCATTAGCCGATTGTCCTGACATCGCCATTAATAGTGTAGCGATCAAACGGGTGCTGAGTAATTTAGTTGAAAATGCTTTCCGTTATGGTAATGGCTGGATAAAAATAAGCTCTTATCATCAAGGTAATACAGTATGTTTTAGTGTTGAAGATAATGGCCCCGGCATTGATGAAACTAAAGTCGAGTCACTGTTTCAACCCTTTACCCAAGGCGACTCAGCTCGTGGCAGTGTGGGCTCAGGCCTAGGTTTAGCCATTATTAAGCGCATTGTTGACCGTCATCATGGCAATATTCAATTGTCTAATCGCCCCCAAGGCGGCCTGAAAGCACTCGTATCACTGCCGATAATCGATAAAAACTAATATCACTAAACTGATGTTATGACCTATTTTCGGCCTATCTTAAACAACCTTCACTGCGCAACACAAACTGTAACATTAGTGCCATAAAATACACATAATGGTCTTTCTGTTAAGTTTGGATAGCATGAAAATATCAACTTTATCCCTCGGTGCATCGGCATTATTATTAATACTTGCAGCCTTATTAGCGGCAACAGTGCTATGGAGTAACCAGCAACGACAAGTGAGCGAACAGCTCAATCAAAATTTACAGCAAATCCAACACACCTTTCAGTTCGATGTACGCAATAATATAAGTAACTACCTACAAACTGGGCAAAGCAACTACCTCGAACAAGCGCGTACCGATATTATAGGTATCACCAACAGCATTAACCAATTACATCAGGCACATCCGCAGCTAGATAGCACCTCGTTAACTGAGTTAATGACCCAGCTGATCAGCGACTTAGACACTAAATATCGTGCTGCTGGCAAACTAGCAGGTAATCCACGTCAATTGTTAGCATTTGCTGAATCAGAAATGCTCAACTACGCTCGCAGCCTAACCCGCTATGCTCAATCGGCCCCACAAGACAACAGCGATGCTCAGCAATATTTAGCGCTTACGCTGGAATTACCCAGCTTGGTTTATCAATTATCACAGCTAACCCAAACCTTACTAATAGACCAAGATACGGGCGTAATCAACAGTGTTAACTTCTCTATAAGTGCGCTTAATACTTGGCATGATGATTTGCAAAAACTGCCATTATTAGGCATTTACCGCACTGAAGAAGTCGATGAGTTTGCCTTAGGTGATGATGAGCCCGAGCGAGTTGAAATTGGCGAAACGCCTCGCTCAGAATTACTCAGCTTAACCCAGCGCTACAGTAAAGAGGTTGCCAACACCAAGCAAATGCAAACCGATATTCAAGCGGTACAAAAGGCGCTAATGAATGCGACTAGCCAAGTCGAGCAGCAATTAGTGTCTCTGGCCGATATACAGACAGCAACTGACCAACAATTAAAGCGCAACTTACAATGGTTGCTGTATAGCATGGTGACCTTGCTGGCACTGTTTTCAGTGATTTATTTAATCTTACAACAGCGCAGAGTTGTAGCGCCGTTAAAACGCTTAAATCGTGCTTTTTCTATGTTAAGTGAGTCTAACCAACGTGAACCGCTCCCCGTAACAAGCCAATGTGAGACAGGCCAAATTGCGGCGCATTTTAATCGACTACTGCAACGATTTGAGCAAGAGGATGAGCAGCAAAAACACAATATGACCCAAGTGTCGCACTCATTAAGCGAATTAGTTGCCAGAATAGGCTCATTATCAAATAGCACCCAGCAAACGCAAACCGTGGTGCAGCAAGCACAAGGGCAAACCGCTGATTTAATTGCGCTAGCCGAATTAGTAAACCGGTCGTCTAGCGAGTTAACAGACAGCGCCCAACAGACCATGAATGACATGCTAGCCAGCCAGCAAGAGGCGCAAGGTGTGTTGACGGCAACCGAAAATACCCTGACGACAGTCAACCAATGTAACCGTTCACTAACCCAGCTAAGTACCTCTGTCGCTGATGCCGCTAAAATTGTTGATGTGATTGGTAATATTGCCGATCAAACTAATTTATTGGCACTCAATGCTGCTATTGAAGCCGCAAGAGCGGGCGAACAAGGCCGTGGATTTGCGGTCGTAGCCGATGAGGTGCGTAACTTATCTCATCGAACCCAGTTATCGCTTAAAGATATTATGGCGATATTGACCCAATTAACGGCCTCTAATGCTGCGCTCAGTAGCAGCGTTAATGACATTAGCCAAGCATCTGAACAACAAAAAATACGCGCGCAAAGCTTGTTAACAGTGGCTAAGCAAGTACAGCAACAAGCCAGTACTATGGCAAAGAGTGCCAGCCAAGGCAGTGAACACGCTAACCAACAAGTGCATCATCTTGATGAGTTTGTAGCAGCCATGGACAATTTACTCCAGCGGGCAAAGCATGCCTTTGAACAAAGTGAGACCATTGCATTAGAAGTGAGCAACAGTGTCGATAATATCGAACAAAACTTGGGGATTGGTGCGAGTAAGGTTTAAATCTCTAACAGGCTTTTCAAATGTAAAAAGGGTGCCACATTAGGCACCCTTTTGTCATATCATCAAGCTGTTATGAACAGATTATAGTGCAGCCATTACCGCTTCTGCAGTGCTGACTTCAAATGACTTACCTTCTTCAACGTTCAGTAAAGTCACCACGCCATTGTCAATGACCATTGCATAACGTTGTGAACGAATGCCACCAAAACCTGCGGTATCCATTTCTAAGCCTAATGCTTTAGTGAAGCTGGCATCACCATCTGCAAGCATCATCAATTCAGATGCATTTTGCGCTTCGCCCCACGCTTTCATAACGAATGCATCATTTACAGCAACACAAGCAATAAGATCAACACCTTTAGCTTTGAACTCGTCAGCTAATACAACAAAACCAGGCAAATGCGCTTCTGAACACGTTGGGGTAAATGCACCCGGCACGGCAAATAAGACCACTTTTTTACCGGCAAATAATTCAGTTACATCATGGTTAACCATACCGTCTTTAGTCAGTTGGCTTAGGGTAGCTTTTGGTAGAGATTGTCCTTTCGCGATCATAATATTTCCTTAACAGTTAAATAAGAAGGGTTATCTTGGCGCCAATACTTTACGGCAGCCCAAATATAGAATAGATAATACTGATTCACATAGAATCGAGATCAATAGTCCTAACAACATACCTACCGCAATGGCTTCTGGTTTTAACAAAATAACATGCGAATAGTTTTGCCATACTTCAGCCTGAATGTCTGTTTGTGGTGCGAGAAACACTTGCTGGTAAGGACTATAACTATGTTGACGAAAACGAGTTAATGCATCAGTTAGTAGTACATAACGCTGGTAGATAGACTCAATACTCTCACCACCAGCACTGAACACTGGGTCGTTATTTTGTCGATAATGACGGATCAGTTTATTGATATCACCACCAAAAAAACGGTTGGCGTCATGCTGAAACTCACCCAAACTCTGCTTTGCCTCTAACTGATGCGCTTCTAGGCGTTGGCCGTATTGGTCAACAAAGCCGGGAACTTGAATGCCAATCAATACGCCACAAACAAACAGCACTAAACGAAGGTAGTCCATTAAATGTTTTATCATGATGTCATCGGTTACGATAAAAATAAATTCACAAACACCACAATATCACCTCTCAGTTAACTAAGCATCTTGTATAAAGGGATGTTAATTTACAAGGTTAACCTTGGCTGAATAAACTCAATAAATGCCGAGATCCGCCTAGCCACTATTGACGACTTATAATACACAGCATTAATTTGTTCACGTTCTGTTGCGATGATTTTTTCATTCATGAGCATTGGCACTAATCGCCCTGCGACGAGGTCATTTTTGATCATAAATCCCGATAAACATGCGATACCATTACCCGCTAATACCAGTTGGCGCAGGGTTTCGCCATTGCTGGTGCTGATCGTTGGAGTAATCGCATCGCAGCCCTTTAGTGGCCATTGATTCAGCACTTTAGGTTCGGTAAAACCAAGCAAATCATGATTGGCTAAATCGGCTACCTTTTGCGGTACTCCACGACGTGCTAAATAGTCTGCCGAGGCAACGATATGTAACGCGCTGTGACCTAATGGCCGCGCGTACAAGCTTGAATCTGCTAATTTTCCAATACGAATTGCCACATCGGTGCGTTTTTCTAATAAATCGACATAACCTTCATTAGAGGTCAGCACAAGTTCGATATCTGGATAGGTTGCGCGAAAATTTTGTACTAACGGCACTAACTGATGGAACACAAATGGGCTGGCAGCATCGACGCGCAAACGCCCTTGCGGTAGTTCACCACGGCGAACCAAATCATCCTCAGCTTGCTGCAACTGCAATAAACCGCAACGAACAGACTCAACAAATTGCCGCCCTTCATCGGTTAATTCAATCCGCCGCGTGGTGCGATTTAATATGGTCACCCCAAGTTGTTGCTCAATTTTACTCACTGCACGAGACACCCGCGCAACTTGAATATTGAGTGAGTCTGCCGCAGCAGAAAACCCGCCACTGTCGACCACAGTTAATAAAATATCTAAGTCATCAGATCGCGTCAACATGGCTACCCCATTCATGAACCTCAAGGGTTATCCCGATTGGAGGTTATTAGTATCAATTACTGTTATTTATTACAAAAGTCATTTGCTAAAGATACTGTTTTTGGCAACAAAAATCTAATCAATAATAGCCGCTATTAACAGACAAGCAATTTAACTGATGACTCAAAGAGGACTACACCATGCCGTTAGCTTTACTTGCACTGACGCTTAGCGCCTTTGCCATAGGAACAACAGAATTTGTCATTGTGGGATTGCTACCCACGATGGCGCAAGACCTTAACGTGTCTTTACCCTCCGCCGGGTTACTCGTTAGCCTATATGCTCTTGGTGTTGCGATAGGTGCACCGGTACTAACGGCATTAACAGGAAAATGGAATCGCAAACATGTATTGCTGTCAGTAATGGTACTGTTTGTGGCTGGTAACCTACTAGCTTGGCAAGCGCCCGGTTACGAAACCTTAATCGCCGCACGTATTATCACAGGGCTAGCCCACGGAGTGTTTTTCTCTATTGGCTCAACTATTGCCACAGGGTTAGTGCCAAAAGAGAAAGCCGCCAGTGCAATTGCCATTATGTTTACCGGATTAACCGTCGCCTTGGTGACAGGAGTTCCTTTGGGCACTTACATTGGCCAAACCTTTGGCTGGCAAGCTACTTTCTTAACTGTCGCAATCCTTGGGTTTGTGGCCTTGATTGGCAGTAGCTTGCTGGTACCGAGTAATTTAAGCCAGCCACCAGCGGCAAAATTATCATCGCAATTAAAAGTACTGACTCAACCAAGGTTATTACTGGTCTATGCCATTACTGCGCTAGGTTATGGCGGCACATTCACGGCCTTTACTTTTTTAGCCCCCATTTTAGAGCAAGTGTCTGGTTTTGAAGCTCAATCTATTGGCCTAATCATGTTGGTATACGGGATATCGGTTGCCATTGGTAATATTTGGGGCGGAAAAATGGCCGATAAAATGGGCCCAATTAAAGCGTTAAGCATTATTTTCAGCGGTCTTGCGACCATATTAGTGGTATTTAACTTTACTGCGGTTAACCCTATTGCTGCTGTGATCACTATTTTAATCTGGGGCACTTTTGCATTTGGTAATGTACCCGGGCTACAAGTTTACGTGGTGTCACTTGCGCAGAAGTACACCCCCGATGCTGTTGATGTGGCTTCAGGATTAAATATTGCCGCTTTTAATGTCGGAATTGCTCTTGGATCTTGGGGAGGTGGGCTAATTGTTGCTAAGGCAGGACTAATGCATACCCCTTGGGTTGGTGCTGTGATTGTGGTTATAGCGCTAGGATTAACACGTTTCAGTGGCTTTCTGGACAAGAAAACTAACGTTAGCAAGAATGTTCAAATGAGTGTTCAAGCGAATAGTTAAAGGAATAGGAATTAGGAATAGTTAAGCGAGTTGTTTAGCAACGACATCAACGTCGATATTCAATATCACAATTATGCTGATTAGATTGATTAACGCCAATGTGAGCTCGTATCTGCGACCTCGCATTGGTCGTTACTGTGTTCTCATCAGATGCTACAAACCCCAGTCAGCGTTAGGTAAATGCTCCACAAACCAGTCAAAAGCGCGACCTTGATGATCTTTATGCCAGGCAAGATACAAACTCTGATTTGGCCTTGGAATTGAACATTTTTTTTCAATTAATTCACCACTGTCAAAGTAGCATTGCACCATATGCTTAGGTAAAAAGCCAATCCCGAGCCCTTGCAATTGGGCAGCTATCTTGGTTTCCATGGTGTTCACTTTAATCACCTGCTTACTTTTAAACAGGCCACTGCTGCGTGTCGGCAAAAATTGTGCGGTATCAGCAACCACCACTGAAGCGTATTCAGTGAGCTTGTCAGCTTCTAACACGCCATCAACAAACGCCAATGGATGATGCGGTGCTACTGCAAATACAAATTCAATTTCACCGATTTTATGGGTTTGAAATACGCCTCGAGGCAACTCCCCAGATGCGCCAATGACAATATCGGCACGGCGACTGTGTAATGCATCCCAGCCTCCGCCGACGGCTTCGACATCGATACTAATGTCGACTGAATGATCTAATTGGTTAAATTGCTCAATCAACTGAAACAGTGGCGCTTGAGGAATGACAGTATCGCGCGACAGCCGAATTTCGGTTTCCCAACCTGACTCTAACTGCTGCACTGAATCAATCAACCGATTGGTGGCGAGTAAGATTTGCCGTCCTTGTTCCAGCACAATTTTGCCTGCGGGCGTCAGCTGGGCTTTTTGTTTTGTTCGGTCAAATAATGCCGTGCCCATATCATCTTCAAGTTTTTTGATGGTATAGGTCAATGCTGACGGAACCCGATACAGTGACGCGGCCGCAGCAGCAAAACTGCCTTTACGCTCTATGGCGTCTAGCGCCCGTAATGCATCAATCGTAATGGCATGGTGCATGGCTAACTCCATATTCAATTATTTTGAACTATGAGCTCAGTTTATTCCGATTTTTTATTCAATCAAGTCTCAATATACTCATTATCAATCAGTGAGACCTACTCACAGCAGTATTTATATTATGTTTAAATTTATTGAGGATAACTATCATGAAAGCACTAATCAAAAATATCACTCGCTCTACCGCTGGTTTCAGTACCTTGGCATTACGTGTACCAGTTGGGATTATTTTTATGGCTCACGGTGCACAAAAATTGTTTGGTTGGTTTGGCGGTTATGGTTTAGAAGGCACAGGACAATGGATGGCATCGATTGGCATGGAACCAGGCGTATTAATGGCGTTTATGGCTGGCAGTGCAGAGCTTTTCGGTGGCTTGTTCATTCTATTAGGCTTACTGACTCGTCCAGCTGCGGTGGTGTTAGCGTTCACTATGGTCATCGCCATTGCTAGCGTACACATCAGTAACGGTTTATTTATGGCAAATAACGGTTATGAATTTGCGTTAGCACTGTTGGCTATCACAGTGTCACTGGCAATATCGGGTTCAGGCAGAGTTGGGATAGATAACGTCATTGCCGCGAAATTAGCTAAGTAAGCCGAGCTTATATTCTGTATTTAGATCACGCTTTAGGAGCACATTATGATTACATTACGACTTGCAAGTGAACGCGGTAAAGCTAATTTTGGCTGGTTAGACAGTAAGCACAGCTTTTCATTTGGTAGTTATTACGATCCAGAGCACATGGGCTTTTCAGCGCTACGCGTCATCAATGATGACAGCGTCACTCCAGGTGCAGGATTTGCTACTCATGGTCACCGTGACATGGAAATTATCAGCTACGTACTTGAAGGCTCTATCGCCCATAAAGACAGCGAAGGCAATGTTGAAGTATTACCCGCTGGGGAATTTCAATTGATGTCAGCGGGTAGCGGTATTAGTCACAGTGAATACAATGCATCAAAAACTGAATCACTGAAGTTTTTGCAAATTTGGATCCAGCCAAATACCTTAGGTAACACGCCTGGATACCAACAAAAAAACTTTGGTCAAGCAGTAGGACTAACGACGATAGCTACGCCAACGGGTGACAAAGGTACCTTGCAAATCAAGCAAAATGCGACATTGTCACAACTGATTCTGGCACCTAACTCCGAAATAACCTATCAGGTTACTGTTGGACGCAAAGTATACGTGCATCAGGTGGCTGGACAGCTAAGTATTGATGAGCAAAATCTGAGTGCAGGAGACGGTGCTAAACTCACCGACATCACCACAGTGACCTTGGTTAATCCAGCGGACACTCAGTCAACAGCACTGATTTTTGATTTGCCCTAGATCAGCCTAGTTAATGATTAAGCCTGTGATAGTGTTGTTCACAGGTTTAATCAATTTATATCAATCCATTATCCATTGGCAGCTGTGATATTTTTAGCCATTGTTGGCAGCGAACAAGGTGATACTCTTAACTGACTAGCGGTCCATAAACACACTGCTGTTATCAGTATCATGCCGACTTGGATGCCGATGACGCCATGATAACCACCTTGCCATAATGCTAATATTTGCTCAGAAAACAACAACCAATCTGACACAACAGTGATGACTAATATGCCACTGGTGAGTAACAGCAACTGACTGATATGACGCTTAATATCACTCACTTTTAGACTGTACAACATGACGGCCAACAGTGACGTTACAAAACAACCCACCAGCCATTCCCCTCGCCCTATTAAGGCTGTGGGTAATAGTCGTTCACACAAAAAACCAACTGCTGTCGCCACAATAATGCCACCACAGCCGCCAATCGTCATGGCAGTTACGATAGCAATACTGCGCGGAGAAGACTGGCGCTGAGCACTGCGTTTATTAATCCATAGCATATTGCCTGTCACAATCATGGCACTGATAGCTAGCGCCAAAATAAAGTACAAAATACGGATATCTAAGCCTGCAAAGTTACTAAAATGCAATGTCACTAATACATCTCTACCTTGACGGAACACATTGTAATTATCGGCATTAACCTTATCCATCACAGTGCCGTCCTGAACCCGATAGGTCACTTCATCTCGTTGGGCAAAATTAACCGTGTCGGTTCCACGTACTTGTACCAGAGCGTTATCGGCGCCGTAATGGTGGAAAATAATATTCCGTAATTCAAAATTCGCTTGCTGTGTAGTGTGTTCAATTAAGGTAAACGCATTGCTCATATCCAGTGGCATTTCACTGCGAGGTTCGCTGCTACGGTTAAAACCGGCATCATTAAACAAAGCTTGTCGATCGCCCTGATAAATAAACACCA
The DNA here is from genome assembly GCF_014164185.1 of Shewanella sp. SG44-6. Classification (NCBI taxonomy): domain Bacteria; kingdom Pseudomonadati; phylum Pseudomonadota; class Gammaproteobacteria; order Alteromonadales; family Shewanellaceae; genus Shewanella; species Shewanella sp. SG44-6. Next base: position 27,157 of record NZ_JACJER010000020.1, read on the forward strand.
CAAAAGCCAGCTGAAACACTATGGCCAAGTTAAGGATCAAGCCACTCAACGCATACATCAAAGTAAAAGGTAGTGTCATCACCCCAACAACAGTATGAAGATCAAGTAATTTATCCCGGCGTTGTTTATCGACACGATACAAAAAGAAATGTTTCAGTAATTTACGCGCATGGATAAAAATACCCGAGACTAACGCAAATAGAAAAATCAGCGTCACCACACCAATTAAATAACTGCCGCCAGGCAGATCAAGGTTGTAATGCAGGCGGTAAATAAATTGTGATAAATAAAAGTCATCCTTATCAGCCACAGTTTCACCGCTTTTAGGATCAACCAGTATCGCCATTGACTGAGATGCTGATTGTGGATCGTCTCTCACTTTGTCAAAGTAAAAAATATAATAAGGTACTAGCTGGGTCGGCATATTAATCCGAAAACGGCCAGTTTGATCCATTGGGTATTCAGCCCTTTTTTGCTCGACAAGTTTTGCTAAAGGAATATCAACTTGAGTAGGATCAATTGGATGATGCGGGGTGACGGCCCATTGAGTAATCTCATCGTGAAATAAGGTTACGGCTCCAGCCCAAAAAACCAAAAATAATAACGGTGAAATAATTAGTCCAAGCCAGCTATGGGCTTCGATAAGATTTTTAATGACCTTGTGCTTAACGGGATAATCAGACTTCATTGAGGTATTCATGACTTAAGTTTGAGAAAAAAATAACAACGCATTGATAAGGCTACTGGCCATAAGCCATTTTACACATACGACACTGGCCGCCTTTGCGCTATTGCGGCTATAACAAAATGTCATCACCCCAACCCACACACAAAAACCCAGCATTAGCCCCACAAATAGTTTTACATCAACAGCAGCCGGCAATATCCGAAAGACGATGAGCATTAAACTGATGGCCAGTACTAATCCCCATAAAAATGCAGCAACAGATTTAGGCCACATGGTTATTTAACCCCAATAAGGAGGATACTGACAAACAATGCAAAGCCTAGCGAACTGACCCAGATGCTTCGACCTTTATAGTGCGAGGCCACCAGCACCAGCAATATCCACATGGTCATCATGCAAATCAGCACCACTAAACTGGCAACTAATACACTGTATGTATGACTAAATCCCCACACAGAAAATAACACCGCTAAACAGCACAAGCTCCAAGCTAATAATTTAGGGAAAGGCAAACTAATGAGCTGCTGTTTGTCAGATGCCAAATAGGCAAACAAACAACCAAGCCATAAAGAAGATACACTGACAAGTTCCATTTGATACAATCCCAAGCCGATTAACGCAAATGATAATGATTTGCATTAATTATCCTAAATGTACTCGGTTATTACAAGTAGAATGTCAATCAGGCTTAACAATAACTCTGGATCGGCAATCTAAAAGCGCTTTATCCACTTAGCGATATCATTGCCACAATGGTATATCCAGGTGAAAGGCAGAGTTACTAAGAGAATTACCGCCTTGAAACAAGCCACCTTAGAGGTAATCACATGGTTACTACCTTATATAACCATGGAACAAGTCAGTCATAGGCAAATGAAGGCTGCATAATATATAAAGGAGTCAGTCAGAAAATAGGGGGGGTTAAGACCGCACGTCCACTCGCTCATCAATCTTGTTGTACCTGTCACATTTGTCATAGAACGCTATGATTAACGCAACATAGAGTAAACCTAAAAAACGGTTAACTAACATAAAATTAACTATAATATTTTTTTTACCGTACTCAATGTTACTTATCAGCACAGTGCTGTATTATTTTATTCTAATGCAATACAAGATCCGTCATTATCAATGCTGGACAAAGGGCTATCCCTTGCTTAGGATTAATATTTGACCAATCACAATAATAATACAAAGTCGAACAGGGAATGTTAAATGAGATATTCCCTTCTCTAATATCATTTTTTATTTAAAATAAGGCAATGTTATATGCTAAAGCGCATCGTTTACGGCGTATGTGGCGCAGCTATTGTTGGATTAGGTATATTCAGTATATATGCTTGGCACCCAGCAATTGATCCCGTCGAACCTACTCAAACAGATTACTCTCCACACGTTATAGAACAAGGTAAAGTCTTAGCCGCAGCAGGCTATTGCAGTACTTGTCATACACCACCTGGTGGCACCGCCTATGCTGGTAACTATGAAATGCATACTGACTTTGGCACCATTTACTCAAGTAACATCACTCCTGATGCCGAAACAGGCATTGGTAGCTGGTCGCAAGCCGCTTTTGCTCGAGCCATGCGCACTGGTGTGAGCCGCGATGGACATCATTTATTGCCTGCGTTCCCTTATGAACACTTTAATAAAATGACCGACGATGACATAAACGCGATTTACGCGTACATCATGACGTCAGTTCCGGCAGTTAACCAAGCCAAAAAAGACAACGGTATTCCATTTCCACTCAACATCCGCTGGTTTCAAGCTGGTTGGAAACTGCTGTTTGCTGACACCCAACCTTTTGAGATCAACAGCCAGCAATCTGCAGAATGGAACCGTGGGGCTTACTTAGCTGAAGGTATTGCTCACTGTGGTGCATGTCATACACCACGTAATGCGTTGGGCGGCGAAAAATATGCACAAATGTATCAAGGGGCTGCCATTGATGGCTGGATAGCACCATCATTAACATCAACGAGTACTTCACCTCTGCCATGGCGCGCGCAAGACTTTTACGAATATCTTACTACTGGTAACTCGCCTTACCATGGTAGTGCGGCAGGCCCAATGGCGCCGGTTATGCACAAAGGTCTGTCAGCTCTACCTGACAGTGACATAGAAGCCATTAGTGGATACTTTGCTGAGATTTCCGGTACCAATAATACCGACGAGCCTGACTCAAGTAGCACCTTACAGGCAGCAATAGCGGCACAAGATCAACAACCAGATCAGCGGATTGATCAAGGTGCACGTTTATATGCGACGGCTTGCCAAGCATGCCACTACAACAGCGAGCAATTAGTGAAAGGGCGACCATTGATTACTATTGGCTCAGCAACACATCTTAATGATCCAAGCAACCTAATTAACGTAATACTGGATGGCGTACGCAGCGACCAAGGGATTAGCGGCGTTGTAATGCCAGGATTCCGCGATGCACTTAACGATGATGATATTACCGCAATAGCAGCCTATTTGCGTCAAGCAGCTGGGGAAAACACCTGGCCAAAACTACAACAAAAAGTGGGCGAGATCCGCAATCAACCCCGATTTGAGCACTAATTCACTGGAGAAGTGACAATGGCAAAATTTATTTTAAACGGCAAACCGATGACTGCCGACGTAGAGAGTGATACTCCTCTACTGTGGGTTATTCGTGATGAACTGGATATGACAGGCACCAAATTTGGCTGTGGTATTGGTACCTGTGGTGCCTGTACCGTCCATGTTGGCGGCCGAGCGACACGTTCGTGTATAACCCCGATATCGTCAGTTGAAGGAGCTGAAATCACCACGATTGAAGGACTTTCTGAAAAGGGCGATCATCCATTACAAATTTCTTGGCAAAAACTGCAAGTACCACAGTGTGGTTACTGCCAGTCGGGCCAAATTATGCAAGCTGCAGCACTACTAAAAGACATTCCAGAGCCTTCAGACAAAGACATTGACGCTGTGATGGGCGGAAACTTATGTCGTTGTATGACCTACGTTCGTATTCGTAGCGCCATTCATGAAGCAGCAAACGCAATCAAGGAGAGCAACGATGAGCAGACTGCCTAAACGTGGATCGGCTGGGATAACCCGCCGCGGTTTTTTAATTGCCATGACAGCGGTTGGTGTCAGCTTTGGTTTTCCTCGCCATTTAATGGCGGCAATGGATCCGGCTAGCCCTGACGGTAAAGTATTACCAAGTGAAGGCGACATTTACGAACCGTCTTTATGGTACTCAATCGATACCGCCGGCAAAATTAAAGTCAACATTATGCGCTCAGAAATGGGCCAACATGTCGGTACTGCTATTGCTCGTATTCTTGCTGATGAACTAGAAGCTTCATGGGATGATATTGAAATTATCCATGTCGACAGTGATCCACGCTGGGGTTACATGGTTACGGGTGGCAGCTGGTCTATTTCGCAAAGTTGGCCTGTATACCGTCAAGCAGGTGCTGCTGGTCGTACAGCGTTAATTGAAGCTGCGGCTAAAAAATGGGGCATCGCTGCAAAAGACTGTAAAGCCAGTAACGGTAAAATTATCTCAACTAAAGGCGAGCTATCTTACGGTGAATTAGTCACTATGGGCTTAACACGTCAGTTTACTGAAGAAGAACTGAAAACCCTGCCGCTGAAACCTAATGCCGATCTTAAACTTGTTGGTCAACAGGTAACGTCTCTTGATATCGCCAACAAGACCAATGGTAAAACCATATTTGGTATCGATGCGAAAGTTGATGGCATGGTGTACGCCAACCCTATTCTGCCTCCTACACGTTATGGCTCTAAAGTCGTTAAGTTTGATGACTCTGCAGCAAAAGCAGTAAAGGGTTACCAACAAACTATCGTACTAGATGATGCCAGTGGCAGTGTGCCAGGATGGTTAATGGTTATCGCCAGCAGCTTCAATGCGGCCCAAAAAGCCTCAAAGCTGGTAAAGGTTACATGGGATGCGGGTAAAACGGCCAAAGTGTCTGAAGCAGACATAATTGCTCATGGTCAAAAATTACTTGGCGATCAAACCAAAGGCAGTATTTTAGACACGGGCAATGCTGACACTGAGCCAGCATTTGCCAGTGCCAAAAGCACCATTGCAGAAGAATACATCACCAGCACGGTATTACATGCGCAAATGGAACCGCTTAACGCCTTGGTATTTAAAAACCAAGACGGTATATGGGAAGTGCATTCAGGTTGTCAGTGGCAATCACTTACCCTCCCCGTATTAGCAACAGCATTAGGTGAAGAAGAAGCTAACATTGTTATTCGTAGCTACATGTTAGGCGGTGGCTTTGGCCGCAGACTTAACGGCGACTACACCATTCCAGCGGCATTGACCTCTAAAGCATTAGGCGGTAAACCGGTTAAAATGGTGATGATGCGTCCACAAGACATGTTATTTGATAGCGCACGTTCTGCATCAGTTCAACAGCTAAAAATGGCATTTGATGACAAAAAAGCGGTTACCGCAATGGAACATCACGCCACAGCAGGTTGGCCAACTCAAGTATTAGCCCCAGGATTTATGCCTAAAGGCACCAATGGTGAACCGTATGATCCGTTCTCGATTGCCGGCGCAGACCATTGGTACACTGTTGGAGCTCAAAAAGTACGTGCGGTATCCAATGATCTTGCGATTGCGACCTTCAGACCAGGTTGGTTACGTTCAGTTGGACCAGGTTGGACAGGTTGGGCTGTTGAAAGCTTTATGGATGAAGCGGCACATCACGCGGGTAAAGATCCATTGCAGTTCCGCCTAGACATGCTTATTGCCGAAGGCCGAAATGCTGGTAGCACACCCGTTGCTGAAGGTGGCGCGGCTCGCCAAGCCGCAGTACTTAAGAAAGCTGCTGAGATGATTGGTTGGGGTACTCCACAAGCCAAAGATACAGCGCTTGGAATTGCATCAACCTTTGGCCAAGAGCGTGACATGCCAACATGGGTATCGTGTGCAGTACAAGTTCATGTCGACAAAAGCAACGGTATTGTCAATGTTCAGAAACTGTATATCGCTATCGATGCTGGTATTATTGTTGACCCTAATGGCGCTGAAGCGCAGTGTCAGGGCGCGGCATTATGGGGATTATCGATGGCCTTGTATGAAGGTACTGAACTGCTTAATGGTCAGTATAAAGACTCAAACTTCGATACTTATACCCCGCTGCGTTTAGGTCAAACTCCAGACGTTAAAATCGAGTTTATCCCGAGCAAAATGCCACCCTCTGGATTAGGTGAACCGGCGGTAACTCCTGTTGCGCCAGCGATTGCCAATGCAATCTACCAGGCAGTTGGGGTGCGTTTACGTAAAATCCCGATGAAGCCTAGCGACGTGAAAAGCGCGTTAACTAAAGCATAATTTATCTGCACTAATAGCCCAGTCTTTATCATAATGACTGGGCTTTTTTATACCCACTTAACCTCATCATTGCCATTGCTTGAATAGACAGTGAAGCCAATTTCAGTATAGAACTGATTAAAAAAAATACATTGAAACTATTGAAAAAACTAAAAAAATAATCGGATTACCTGCACAATTTCATGCTGCATACATGGCTAATTTGACGTTACTTATACACAAAAAAAACCGCACTATTTACTAATGCGGTTTTTTAGATAATGTAAGTAACAATGGCTAAACCTTAGTCTCCTGCCATTTTTTGCAAAAACTCAAGTCGCTGCATTTCTTGCTCATCGGGTTGCCATGGCTCATCAGATAACGACTCAACGGCAAAGTCACCTAGCTCATAGGCAGGTTCCTCACTATGGCCGTACTGAGTTAATTCACCGGGCACAGCTGGACGACGCTCCAATACAAATGTGCTTAGAACATAAGGGCCTTTATATTGTGCTAACACTTCTTTATAGGCTTTAAGATCCAACACCACTGAGCCTTGTGTCAGCTTGTCTGAGCCAGTTAGCAAGGCAATCGGCTGCTTATCTGCTGTATATAAATTGGCACGTAAGCGATAATAGCCCGCTAGCTCGACATCCACTTTAACCGGGATCAACATATCACTGCCTTCAGCACGAATATCCCCGACTCCAGTTATGGTTGCAGTAGGATGACTATATTCTATACCGGTTTTTAGCGTTTGCTTTTTGCCCTTAGCACTAAAGGTTACACTGATCTCTATTGGGCCATCCCAATCCTCTTCGGCATCGAGAGTTATCGCCCATTCTCCATCACTCCCTAGCATGGTTTTAGCCACTAATGCCTCTGTTCCACCTGCAAGCTCGCTGCGTAACGATACACTTGCACCATTAACCACTAATCCCTTTACTTCAAGCTTTACCACCACAGGTTCTGGAAAACTAAAGCGGTATTGTGGTAACACGATACTGGCGCTGGCGCCATCTTGTAACAAAACCGCTTGTGGGATATAAGCATTAGGGTTAAGCAAGGTACTGTCATTAGCTGACAGTGGTATCGAATAAGCGGGCAAAGTCAGGTCACTAGCATAAGCCTGAGCCATAAGCTGAAAGCTGTCGCTGATCGATTCAGGCAGCTTTTCAACTACGGTTATCTGCTTTGGCTTCATCGAGGGCACCTTGGACTGAACAGACACAAGATCAACCGGCGCTACAGCAACCGCCAGAGACGGCTTAAGTGTCGGCTCTGCGGTATAGCGGTATATCCCATACCCTACCGCTACAACAAGTAGGGTAATGGTTATAGCGAGTTTTTTATATTTCATATACGCTTAGTTAGCTGCTTGATATACCAGTGCTGACATACTGGTTTTATTCGAATTACTCACCAATCTATAACGCGAACTAAATATCCACCAGCCACGTTTTTCATCATAGGTGCTGAATTGTAAGTTATCGCCATTGAGATAATTGGCACGACTATTAGCAGAAGTCACTTCATCTTTAGCGCTATTTAAAATGGTATCGCCATGGCTATACCCTTTACTCATTAACATCGGATAGTGATAAGGCATAAATCCACTTGGGCCATTTGTTGAAGTGAGCTTGCCATCAAATGCCACGCTGCGTGAGCAACTGTTGTAACTGCCAACTGATGCAGCACCGCAACTCGAGTGACTGGCAACAACACCATCATCTTCGCCGGGTAAAAATGCCCCCGTGACACCGAGAAAGTCAGAACCTGCACCAGCAAAACGCAAACGTGGAACTCGACTGTCAGGAAACGCGGCCAATTGACGTGCAGTATTTACACGTAAGTCATTCAATACCCCAATATTGGATGACGACGGCAGCTCACCTAACCATAGTGATACTGCAAGTTTTAATGTGCTATCCAGTAAACCTGAGCCACTGGCAACATTCGCGGCTAAATCTGCCAGCTCAACACCACCGCCGGCACCAGAAAAATCAAATGTGGCGACGATATTAAGCGGTTTTAAACCGGCATTTTGTAACCATAACGCTTGGTTATCAATAATATAGCGCATCACTAAATCACCAGTAGAATGGGTGACAAATACACAACCACTGTCACATGTCCCTGAACGCGATAATTGCTGTAGTTTAGGCCATACATATTGGCTGGTAATTTTATTGGCAATGCGCTCTTGCGAGGGCCAATCAATACGTTCGTCTGCGCGATCACGCCAATACTGTGCCCAATATTGGCCACCATTTTCGCTTACCTTCTCCCCAGTCGGTTTGCTTTGTAAGTTATCGGGTTGAAAGCCGTGCACTAACACCACAGGGTATCCCCCCACAGATGCTTGTGCTGCACCAGTTAATAAACCCGCTAATAATAAAAATAGAGATTTTTTCATCGCAATATCCTTATATTTTCCGCTACATCAGCCTGCGCCGTGTGCGTGTTTTTTTATATTTTTGTTACCGAATTGATGCATTTCACTCCAGCACCAACATCAACATAGAGCAGAAATAAAACAATGCAACTCTTAAAAATCAAGATTTTTACACCAAAAACACCCGAGTGTTTGAATCAAAACAATCGATAAGTGGTCGATATCGAGAGCAGATCTTACCAATAGGCGATAACAAGGATTTAACAATGGCAGTAAGCACTAACACATATGTTTTAAGCTTTTACTCCAATATTAGATAAAAACTTAGTTCACCTGTTTGAGATGCTCAAGAATCAAAGTATGTGCAAAAAATTTACTGATATTTACGCTGACTCAGATCAAAACATAATAGATAAGCTGCACTCTTATCCCGAATGCTGGTTATCTATAAGCAGTGTTAGACATAAAAAAGCCCTATAGACTTGTATCCATAGGGCTTTACAGACTGTCTGCCAAAGACAAACCGCCAGATTATTTTGCTCACTTCATCTTATGAGATTGGTTACGCTTTTTTAGCCGCTATGGCGGCTTGTACTTGATTAATGGCAGTGCCGCCTAATACATCACGCTTTTCTAAACACGCTTCAATCGTAAGGTTTGGATACACATCATCGCTAATCACTTTAGCAAATTGTTGCAACTCTGCCACGCTTAAGTCTTCAATCGGCTTTTGCTCACCAATGGCAAATACCACCACCTCACCGACGACATGATGTGCTTCTCGAAATGGCATGCCTTTAGCCACAAGGTAGTCGGCTAGTTCAGTGGCATTAGCATAACCTTGCTGCGCCGCGACCAAAGCTTGCGGGCGGTTAACGGTTAAGCCCGACAACACTAATGCAGCCATGTCTAGGCAAATAGCCCAGCTGTCGACCACATCAAACAAGCCTTCTTTGTCTTCTTGCATGTCTTTGTTGTAAGCCAAAGGTAAGGCTTTCATGGTAGTGAGAATCCCCATTAAACTGCCATAAACACGGCCGGTTTTACCACGAATAAGCTCTAATGCATCTGGGTTTTTCTTTTGTGGCATTAATGATGAGCCAGAGGTAACTTGATCGCTTAACGAGATAAAATTAGCTTCACCAGAATTGAAGAAAATTAAGTCTTCGGCCATCCGGCTTAAATGCATCATGCTGATAGACGCCGTGCTACATAATTCAACCACGTGATCGCGATCTGACACACTGTCTAAACTGTTTAATGTCGGGCGGGCAAAGTTCAATGCTGCTGCGAGTGCGTGACGGTCAATAGGATACGCGGTACCAGCAAGTGCGCCTGAACCTAATGGACATGAATCGGCACGCCCCAATGCATCTTGCAGACGGCTAATATCACGCTCGAACATTTCGACATAGGCCAACGCCCAGTGGCCAAAAGTGACCGGTTGTGCGCGCTGTAAATGGGTATAACCAGGCATTACTGCATCGACTTCACGCTCTGCAAGGGCAATTAATTCTGCGTGTAATGTGCCTAAACGCGCTAGCAGCGCTGCACCTTCTTTTTTACACCACAGTTTTAAATCGGTAGCGACTTGGTCATTACGTGAACGGCCTGTATGGAGTTTTTTACCTAAATCACCGACTTTGGCAATCAGCTTTTGTTCAACAAAACTGTGAATATCTTCTGCGCCATTGCTGATGATAGCTTGGGGATCATTACCCACTTCCACCAGCAATTCATTGAGGGCCGCTTTTAAATCAGTACATTCTTGAGCAGTAATAATGCCTACGCTGGCAATAGCATCAGCCCATGCGATTGATCCAACAACGTCTTGTTCAAATAAGCGATAATCAACCGGCAGTGAGTCATTAAATAACTTGAAAAGTGCACTGGTTTCACCTTGAAATCTTCCGCCCCATAACGCCATGTCGGTATCCTCTGTATTAAAAACTGTGTTAAGAACTGGGTGTTCAATAATATAGCTGTAAATCATATTCTCTTTCTTGTAATGACTCTGCCATTAGCCCAAAAGTCATTATAAGAAAGGCGCTTTGCAGCGCCTTTATATGGTTGCCGTATTGGTTATTTAGTATTGAGTGCGCGAATACGGCTAGCTAAAGAATACAAACGAATAAAGCCTTCAGCGTGTTTTTGATCGTATACGTCATCTTCACCAAAGGTAGCGAAAGCTTCTGAATACAAGCTGTTTGGCGAACGCTTTTTAACTGCTGTTGCTTGGCCTTTATACAGCTTAATCACTACATCACCGTTAACTGACTCCGCTAATGATTCAGATGCTGCGATAAGTGACTTACATAAAGGCGTAAACCAACGACCGTCGTACACTAGGTGCGACATTTGGGCTGCAATCTGCTCGCGCCAGGTACGGCTGGTTTTATCTAATACCAATTCTTCAATGGCACGCAAACCAGCAAACATCACTGTGCCACCAGGGGTTTCATAACAACCACGTGACTTCATGCCCACTAAACGGTTTTCAGTAATGTCGATACGACCAACACCGTGCTTAGCAGCAATATCATTTAACGTCATTAATGCTGCATATGGTGATAATGCCTCGTCATTGACATGGGTAACACGACCATTTTTAATCGCTAACGACACATATTCTGCTTCATTTGGTGCATCTTCTGGCGCGACTGTTAGCGTCCATACACCTTTTGATGGCTCGTTCCACGGATCTTCTAACTCACCGCCTTCATGTGAAATATGCCATGCGTTGGCATCACGGCTATAAATTTTGGTCGCTGAGGCGCTGGTTTTAATGCCGCGCTCAGCAAGGTAAGCCAACAAGTCTTCACGGCTACGCATTTCCCACTCACGCCATGGCGCGATGACTTTTAAGTCTGGGGCTAATGCGGCAAAACAACCTTCAAAACGCACTTGGTCGTTACCTTTACCTGTGCAGCCGTGGCATACCGCATCGGCGCCGACTTTACGGGCCACTTCAACTTGCGCTTTAGCAATAATCGGCCGCGCCATTGAAGTACCTAATAAGTAAGTGCCTTCGTAAATAGCGCCCGTGGCGATAGTTGGGTAAATATAATCGGCAACAAACTCTTCTTTTAGATCAACAATATGGCACTCAGAAGCACCAGAGGCTAATGCCTTTTCGGTTAAGCCAACGAGCTCTTCTTCGCCTTGGCCTACATCGGCACAGAATGCGATGATTTCGCAGTTATCATAGGTTTCTTTTAACCACGGGATAATGGCTGAAGTATCTAAACCACCTGAATATGCCAATACCACTTTTTTAACGCCGGTTTTTTTCACTGCACTAGACATGTTTAATTCCTAGAATCGATTACGTATATGTTCAATTTAAATAACGCCAGAGGCATTATTGTCTTAATCTTTTGAATAACTTAAATAATGTGCCTAACTTAATAAGGTCACTAATACTGCATTTTGCGCATGCATGCGATTTTCTGCTTGATGTAAAATCAACGAACCTTGACCATCCATTACCTCGTCGGTTACTTCTACGCCACGATGTGCTGGTAAGCAATGCATAAAGAATTTAGCACCAGCTTGAGCCATTAGCTCACTGTTAACTTGGTACGGTGCAAAACGGGCTTTTATGTCAGCAAGCGGAGTGTCATCGCCCATAGAAATCCACGTATCGGTATAAACAGCATCATGACCTTCTATAGCATTAATGTCAGCACTCAACGTTAACTTACCACCATTTTTTTGCGCTAACGCTTGTGCTTCGGTGACCACTAATGCATCAGGGAATGCACCTTCAGGGCATATCACTGTCATGGTCATACCTAAAATCGCCGCACCATAAATAAGTGAGTGGGTGACGTTATTACCATCGCCAACATAAGCTAATTTTGCTTGGCTTACATCATCAAACTGCTCGGATAAGGTTAAAAAATCGGCCAGAGCCTGGCAAGGATGATATAAGTCAGACAATGCATTAATCACTGGTACTGTGCCATGCAGCGCGAGCTGTTCGATAGTCGTATGCGAGTAAGTTCTCGCGACAATGGCATCAGCCCAACATGAAATATTAGTTGCAAAGTCTGCCACGGTTTCACGTTGACCTAAGGCGCCATTTTGTTGGTCTAAGTATAAGCAGTGACCACCTAATTTATTAATGCCAATGTCAAAGCTGACTCGGGTGCGCAGTGATGGCTTTTCAAATAACATCACCACACTTTTTCCATCTAAGGCACGACGGTACTCAGCTGGGTTGTGCTTAATTTTTTTAGCCAATTCAATGATGGCTAATAGCTGAGATTGAGTTAACTCTTTTATCGACAATAGGTGCTGCATATACGACTACTCCATTAAGGTTGTATTTGAGTCCCGACGGACCCACCTTTGACTAAGGTTTTTAATTGTTCCGCGTCGCGCCACGAAGCCACTTGCACAGGTTTCCCCATCCACTGAGCAACTTCTAGTGCCGCTTCCACTTTCACTTTCATGCCTTTTTCAATCACCCCTTGGGCGACTAAGTGTTCAATTTCGCTTTTATTTAAGCTATGAATTAATTGGCCTTTACCGTCTAATACACCCGATACATCTGACAATAGCACTAGGGTGCCATTTACTAATTTAGCAAGTGCCGTTGCGGCTTGGTCAGCATTCACATTTAACATCTCGCCTTGGCTAGAAATGGCAATAGAACTGCAAATTGGCATCCAACCTTGGCTTAAAATAAAGTTTAAATAGGTAGCATCTTTTGGCTCAACTTCGCCCACCAGCCCTAAACGTTCATCTTTAATTTTAGCCGTAACGACATTGCCGTCTCCTAGGCTCATGCCGATACTGACAATGCCAGCTTTAGCGGCTGCGGCTTGTAGAATTTTATTAGACGAGCCAGCGAGTGCACCTACCACGATTGCAATTTGATCGGCAGGCGTAACGCGTAAACCGTCTAATTTAATAGTTTCTTTACCATTTGCAGTCAGTTGCTCATCAACTAAACACCCACCACCGTGTACCAATATCACTTGTTGACCCGCGGCAATCATTTCAGCAGCGGTATCCATTAAGCGCGCCATACCCATTTCGCATTGCAGTAAAGCACCACCGACTTTAAGCACTAACACTGATTTTGTAGTCATTATTATTATTCCTTAATCCGCTTACACATCGAAATGGATTTTAATACACTGAAGCCCTTGGCTGGCAGCGCCTTTCATTAAATTATCAATCGCACTGGCGACCACTAAATAACCACTTTTAGCATCATATTTCCAACCTAAATGACAATTGGCTGTATTGACTACATCATCGACTTTAGGAAACTGGTTGTGCTTAACCGTTACGATTGGGGCGTTATCGTAGACGCTGTAAGCCTTGATCACATCCGCTTCGGTAGTGCCCGGCTTTAGCTGTACGGTTATCGTCGCTAAAATGCCGCGCTTAAAGTTACCTAAATGCGGCGTGAAGATCACTTCTTGACCCAAGTGTGTGGCAATTTCAGGCTGATGTCTGTGGCCTAACACGCCGTATGGCGTTAAGCTGACTTCACAAAAATTAGTATGCAGTTGCGCTTTACGTCCCGCTCCCGTGACACCACTAACCGCATTAATCACTGGGTACATTTCAGTTAAAAATGGTTTAAGCGGTTTTAGTGCAGTAAGTGATGCCGTAGGATAACAACCAGGTACCGCAATCATTCTGGTTTGTTTAATTTGTTCGCTATTCCACTCAGCTAAGCCATACACTGCCTGAGCTAACACATCAGGATGAGTATGCTCAAAGCCATACCATTTAGGGTACTGCGCCACATCAGCAAAACGATAAGCACCACTTAAATCGAATACAGCCAAACCCTGCTGGTAAAACCATGCCGCAAGCTCTAGGCTCACTGAATGCTCAGTCGCTAATACTACTGCATCAGCTTCGGCTACAATTCGTTTTTTAGCATCATCAGATAATGGCGATAGTGTATAAGCCATGTGGCTATATACCGGGTATAGATCAGCTAATTTACGACCTTTATCTAAACTATTTTCTGATACATACAAACCTTGAACGCTTAGATTAGTGTCTGCATTAATTAACGAGGTGATTTGTGCACCTGTGTAGCCACTGGCGCCAATAATTGCGATGCTTTTCATAAGTTTGGTTTCTTTTTGATAATGAGAGAAAGTGTCAGCATAGCCTATTTAGACGGGAGCCGCCTAATTTAGAACTATCGTCGCAGGAAGTTAGCGATGATTATTGATATAGTGGATTTAGCAGCGAGAATGCACATATTTATTTTCATTTCTAATGTTCAATTTATGGTGTCGGTTAATGCTGTTTGCTAGACTACCACACAACATTAATTATGCAATATATGTGAATAAGTATTTTACATATTATTTTTAGGATAACCCATGAGCACACTCCCAAATCTAAAAAGTTGTTTTACACAGCTGATTGCAGCGCCATCAGTCAGTGCACTCGAAGCTGAACATGATATGAGTAACCATGCAGTTATCAACTTGTTGCAAAACTGGTTTAGCGAGCTTGGTTTTGAATGTGAAACCCCTACAGTAGAAGATTCGCGTAATAAGCAAAATCTTATTGCCCGAATAGGTTCAGGTAGCGGCGGATTATTATTAGCAGGCCATACCGATACCGTGCCATTTGATGAAGGCCGCTGGAGCCAAAGCCCATTTGAGATGGTTGAAAAAAATAATCGTTGGTACGGCTTAGGTACTTGCGACATGAAAGGCTTTTTTGCGCTAGTACTTGAAGCATTAAAAGACATGCCACTCGATCAATTTAAGCGACCTTTGACTATTTTTGCCAGCGCTGACGAAGAAACCACTATGAGTGGCGCCAAGGCATTTGCTGACTCAGCAGTTATCGCGCCAGATTATGCAGTTATCGGTGAGCCCACCAGCTTGAAACCTGTCTACATGCATAAGGGGCATTTAGCCCAAGGGATCCGCGTCATTGGTCGCAGTGGCCATTCATCTGATCCAGCACGCGGCCTCAATGCCATTGAAGTGATGCACAAAGTCATTAGCAAACTAATGCTACTCAAACAGCATTTAAGTGAAAATTACCGCGAAGATGCGTTTACCGTGCCTTATCCTACGATGAACTTTGGCCATATTCATGGTGGTGACGCTGCTAACCGCATTTGTGGTTGCTGCGACTTGCATTTAGATATTCGCCCATTACCGGGTATGGAGCTAGCTGATCTGGAATTAATGGTATTAAACTACTTATCTGACATCAGTAAAGAGTATCCTGGCAGTATTAGCGTCAGTACTTTGTATCCAGGGGCTGAATCGTTTGCAGGAAAAGCAGATAACCCGTGGACCAAATTAGTGGCACAATTATCAGGTAATGAAGCTGAAGTGGTCAACTATTCTACTGAGGCACCATACATCAATAAACTCGGTTGCCAAACCTTAGTATTGGGCCCAGGAAGTATTAACCAAGCCCACCAGCCAGACGAATTTATTGGCTTAGAATACCTCACACCTACGGTTGAATTGATCAAAAAAATGATTTATCACGCTTGTATCAAGTAATCGGCGCAGTTAGGTTTTTTAACGATATAAATGTAACATTTTTACGAAATAAAATTACGAAACACACTGCCCGTGTATTGACCGATATTGATACGCTGGGTATTGTGATGTAAGAGATATTGGAAAAATCGTTCATTTTTCGGGAGTAAGTATGACAGAGCAAACGGCAGATATGTATGCATCACTTCGATCAAATGTGGGGCATCTAGGCCAGATATTAGGCGAAACAATGCAAACCCACTTAGGTGATGCATTCTTAGAAAAAGTAGAACAAATTCGTATTTTAGCCAAAAAATCTCGCCAGGGTGACGAAGCCTCTCGTGAGCAAATGCTAGCATTATTAACCGCGTTACCAGACGAAGAGCTGGTGCCTTTCGCGAAAGCCTTCAACCAATTTTTAAACTTAGCCAATATCGCAGAACAATTCCATACCATTAGCCGCAATTGCGACGAGCTAGTGTGTGTTCCGGATCCTGTGGAGCAACTGCTCGGGCGAATGCTAGACACTGATTTAGATAAAAAAGATGTCATAAAGTGCTTAAAAAACTTAGACATTGATTTAGTATTAACGGCACATCCAACAGAAATATCTCGTCGCACCTTAATCCAAAAATACGCCGCCGTTGTAGATTGCTTAACCGAGCAAGAAAATTCTCAGCTTACCGATCGCGAACGTGAACAAAGCACACTGCGTCTTCGTCAGTTGATTGCTCAAATTTGGCATACCAACGAAATCCGCAGCGAACGCCCAACACCTGTTGATGAAGCACGCTGGGGCTTGAGCACGATTGAAACCTCATTGTGGCAAGCGATCCCTGACTTTTTACGTCAATTAAATGATCAAGTTGAGCATAAAACCGGCCAGCAGTTACCTATTGATGTATCTCCAGTGCGCTTTTCGAGCTGGATGGGTGGTGACCGCGACGGCAATCCATTTGTGACCTCTACCGTGACTCAAGAAGTGCTTGACCGTAATCGTCACGCGGCAGCCAGACTGTATCTAAAAGATATTGTGACCCTACTCGGCGAATTGTCGATGGAACACGCTAATGCTGAATTATCAGCGTTAACCGATAACAGTAAAGAACCGTACCGTGATGTGTTACGCAAGTTGCGCTGTCAGTTACGTAACACTATCGATTACCTTAACGCTCGCCTTGAAGGTAAAAAACCAGACGTCGATACTCGCGAGCTTATTTGGCATAAAACAGATTTACTTGAACCGCTTCAGTTACTTTATAAAAGCTTGACCGATTGCGGCATGAAGTTAATTGCCAACGGCCTGTTACTCGACATCTTGCGTCGTTTAGCCTGCTTTGGTATTCACATGCTGCGCCTCGATATCCGTCAAGATGCATCACGCCACAGCGACGTAATCGCCGAACTGACCCGTTATTTAGGTATGGGCGATTACAACCACTGGGACGAAAATGAAAAACAAGCCTTTTTACTGCGTGAACTCACCAGTAAACGCCCGCTGATCCCTGCAAATTGGCAACCAAGTGATGATGTGGCAGAAGTTGTCAGAACCTGCAACTTAGTCGCCCAACAACCCGTTAATGCATTAGGGTCGTATGTGATCTCTATGGCCAGTAAGCCATCTGATGTACTCACAGTGTTGTTACTGCTAAAAGAAGCTGGCTGCACGAACCCAATGCGAGTGGTACCGTTATTTGAAACATTAGCAGACCTTGAAAGTGCAGCTGATTGTATGACAGCTCTGCTCAACATTGATTGGTATCGTGGTTACACTAAAGGCATGCAAGAAGTCATGATTGGTTATTCTGACTCTGCAAAAGATGCTGGTGTAATGGCAGCAGCCTGGGCACAATATCGTGCTCAAGAGCAACTCGTTGCTGTCTGTAAAAAGGCTGACGTTAAGTTGATGCTGTTCCATGGTCGTGGTGGCTCAATTGGCCGTGGGGGTGGACCAGCTCACAAAGCCATTTTATCGCAACCACCAGGTTCAGTTGATGGTCGCATTCGTGTGACAGAGCAAGGCGAAATGATCCGCTTTAAATTTGGCTTACCCAAATTAGCAGTGCAAAGTTTAGCGCTGTACACTTCGGCCGTAATGGAAGCGACACTACTGCCGCCACCCGAGCCTAAAAAGGCATGGCGTGATTGTATGCAACGCATCGCTGCAGAGTCAGTAGCGCATTACCGCGGTATTGTTCGTGAAGAACCAGACTTTGTTGCGTACTTTAGATCCGCTACGCCAGAAGTTGAACTCGGTAAACTGCCATTAGGCAGCCGCCCAGCGAAACGAAAAGTCGATGGTGGCATTGAAAGTCTCCGTGCTATTCCGTGGATTTTCGCTTGGTCACAAAACCGCTTAATGTTACCGGCTTGGTTGGGGGCTGGTGAAGCATTACAAGATGCTGCGGATCGCGGCGAGCTTGAACTATTGCGCGAGATGGAAGACCAATGGCCTTTCTTTGAAACTCGTATTTCAATGCTAGAGATGGTTTACACCAAAGCAGAACCTAACTTAGCTAAGTATTACGAGCTATGTTTAGTCAAACCAGAACTGCATCATTTAGGCGAAAAGTTGCGTCAACGTCTGCAACTGGGTATTGATGCTGTATTGTCATTAACCCAAGCAACAGAGTTAATGGCACATACTCCTTGGAGCCGTGAATCTGTTAAACTGCGCAATCCTTATATCGACCCACTTAACTTTTTACAAACCGAGCTATTAGCCCGTACACGTAGAGAGGTAGAGCCATCGGCGCATGTTCAGTTAGCATTGATGCTGACTATTGCCGGCGTTGCTGCAGGAATGAGAAATACTGGATGATAACCTTGGTTAAAACCCTTGGACTTGGATTGTTATTACTACTGACTGGCTGTGCCAGTCAGTACAGCATCACTGAGTCTGAAATAGAACAATACCTTAATAAAGACATGCATTTTGAGGTCAAGCAGGGCAATAAGTTAATTGGAGTGTCGCTTAAGCTAAATGACATGCAGGTAGTATTAGGCGCTAAGCCAAATACTATGGCAGTAACAGCAGCAACTATGATCACTGTTAATAACCCATTACTGCCCATTCATGCTAAATTAAAAACGACATTTGAGGCAGTGCCTTGGTACGATACTGACACTAAGAGCGTGTATCTACGACAGTTAAACTTAGTCAAAGTTGAGTCTGAACCCGCTGATATTGAGCGTTACATCAGCCAGGCTACGCCACAATTAATGAGTTTTTTACGTAGTTATCTTGAAAATCAGCCAGTGTATACTTTAGACACTCGCGACAGTAATCAAGCGCTAATGGCGAAAATGACCAAAGAGATTGCCGTACAACAGGGCAAACTGGTGGTTAAGTTTTAGCACTATCATCATCGTAATAAAAAGCACCTGCGGGTGCTTTTTTATTGCTTCAAATCTCTGTACATCCACATAATCGATAAAGGCTCAACCTCTCAAATATCAAAAAACTGAGCATTTCCTATTCAATCATAACCACGTACAATAACTTGGCAATATTGGAGTGCATAATAATCATGGGATGAATGATGCCGTTAATGGATGACGTAGCCAAATTAAAAGCACAACTGGCGGAGCTAGTCTCACAGCAAGGTGCACAACAGGCCGATGTAAATCAACAATTGGCTCGGTTCACTCAGCAACTTGATGCTTTAGCCCAGCAAGTACAAGCGCAAAGTAATAATCAACAACCGCTTAGCTTGTCTGCAGAAAACTTACATATTCCTGTGCACGAGAGTCGAGCAAACGATTCGAGCAGCAATATTGTTGCCGATAAGCCTCAATACTCATCTTCCGCTTGGGAGCGCCAACCGTCAGACACAAGTCATTCGGTGTCAGCAGCATCGATATCGGCACAACAAACTTCGGTAGTCACAAAGTCACCAGCCAGACAAAGCGCCCTTAGTGCCATGCTCACCCAGTTAGCTGAAGCTATTGGTGAGTTCAGTGCATCTGCACTTGCACCTTTGTCTGGGTTAACCGAACAAGCAAAAAGCTTTTATCAGCATTACCAAGCTAAAGGCTTAGGCCCAGTATTTTTGATGACAGTGGCGGGCATCATTACTCTGACACTAGGCTTTGGTTATTTACTGCAGTTTTCAATCAACAACTGGTTTTCAGAGTTGGGTAAAGCCTTACTAGGACTCGGGGTCGCAAATAGCATTATTGTCGGCGGAGTGTTTATTCGGCAAAAACGCCCGGGGATGCAAGATTTTGGTTCCGGACTCGTCGGTCTTGGGCTTATTCTTAACTACTTGTGTTTGTATTTCCTAGGACCATATTTTAATCTTATTGCCGATGTTGCCTGCTTTGGTTTGCTATTTCTCAATACGATATTAGGTTATGGCCTTTCAAGTAAACTCGACACCAAAGTAGTGGCAATTATCGCCTTAATTGGCGGCTCACTTGCGCCATTGATGTTACTTGACGGCGGTCAAACACCTTTATTATACCTACCCTATTTGATGCTTATCGGCATCTGCTCGATGATCCAAAGCCACAAATTAGCTTGGCCGATACTTATTGAAGTCACCGCATTACTCCACATTGCTTGCGTACAGATATTGAGCTTAGCTATTCAATTGCCTTTACCTGTTATCGATTGGCAAACCGGCTTAGCATTACTGATGATCAATGGGTTGTTCTACCTCTACAGTATTGCCAGTTTATTATTTGTCATAAAATCGGCTTTAACACCAAGACTGCTAGCGGTTCCAATCGCACTAATGGCCTTTATCCTTTTCACCCTGACGCAATGGAGCGTTTTTGCTGGAGAGATTTTTGCACTTAATGCATTACTGTGTGGCTTGTTATATTGGGTGATTAAACGCGATAAAGATATTGCGGCCCTAGCTTTAGCTTTTGCAGGAAGCTTTGCTGGTTTTGCTGCACTGTTTTTACTTAGCGTAGAACTGCTAGGGCTAGTGCTGCTGTTAGAAGGTTTGCTGTTACTGTGGATTGGCTGTAAACAGCTATTTAGCCCTATTAGAGCTGAAGCCTATGTCATACTTATACTAGGCATAATCAGCAGCTTTGCTAACGTCTTTGATGTGCTAACACTGTCGAACCATGACAATGATGGTCTATTAGGATATCAAGCATTATTGAGTATATCGATGGCACTAACCTGCGCGATGACTTTTGCGGCGCAAAAGCTGCTTAGCCGCCATCAAGCTGACTTAATGAAATTAGAACACTTAGCAGTGCGATTTATCCGAGAGTTACTTGGGGTGCTTTATACAATCACCTTATTGCTGGTGAGCTTTTTCATCACCGAGCAATATTGGCTTAATACATTGCCATTCATCAGCTTATTGCTGCTGTACATGAGCGCTAAACACACCTTACGCTTTAGCGAAGTATTAGCCTGGTTATTGCAACTGCCGTTATTAGGGTTAATTATTTTTGGCATGGTAGATGCTGATAGCCTTAGCTTTACCGACCAAGCAATCAACGCTAAATTAGCCCGTGTTGAGCTCTTTGGCGGATTATTACTGGCGTATTATTGGTACAAAAAATACTATGCTGATGCCAAGTTAATCCGCTTTGCTTACTATGTTCAGTTAATTTGTTACCTAGTGCTACCGTTACTAATATTGCCCAAAATCATACGTAGCTATCCTGACTACATTGCTATCTCATTGTGGCTGAGCAGTTTGATGAGTCTAGGTTTGGCTTACTTTGTTAAGCACAAAAGTCTTCACTATGAGACGCAAATACTCACGATCCTAGCAACCATGATCACCGCAGCAATGTGTCTAGCAGAACAGTGGCAAGGACTTGCAGCATTGGTCCTAGGCTTGCTATTTCTCGGATTTATTAGCTTACGGTATGAACAACTACCCAAAAAATGGCAACACATTACCACGCTACAATGGCACATTGCGCCATACTATATTGCCTTAGTGATAGCCGTGTTAAGCCAAACCATCACCAACTTGTTCCATCCATCATGGGCAATTACAGCGTTAATTATCTGTGGATATTTTAGTGTTATTGGCGAAAGAAACACACGTATCGGTCAACATTTTAAGCAGGCTTTGGCACCAAGCTATAGCTTGGCATATTGTATGATTTTTGCTTGTGCGATTTTACCTATCCTATTTCACAGCGAAACACAGCTCACCTTTAATATTGATAATGTGCTGATTAATTTAGCAGAGCTTGGAGTGCTGATGTTATTAGGTCGTTATTTGTTAACGGCAAGATTAGGCATTAGAGCACACAGAAAAATTATCTCTTATGTCGCGCTTAAGTGGGCTTGGCATGCATTATTAGTAATAAGTTACTTGCTGTGGAGCTATCAATTCGACCAGAGTATTGCAGCACCAATGAGTGCAATACTGTTAGTTGTGCATGCCTGTGTGGTGATGTTTATAAGCCTACGGCCTCAGCAAGCGAACCTGGTTAGGCTAGCTGCGCTGCTATTTGCTCTGGCTTGTATCAAGGTGATTTTTGTTGATATGGCGTCATTTGAATTAATTCAAAAAATCGTCGCGTTTATTTTGATTGGCGTTATTTTACTGACGGTTGCTTACTTTTATCAAAAAGCAAAAAACAATCAATTGCCTGATGACCTTACAGGCTAGTCATTACATCGAGCTTGCTTAAACCAGAGGTAAGCAAGCTCGACATAAACTTACTTGGCAAACCGTGGAATTGACGGGTAATCGACAATAACAGCTTCTTCAAGCAATGCACGACGAAGCATATCGTAAGCAATTGCGGTACTCATACTTCTTACAAGCTGGCGTGAACGCTTTGGTAATTTCACCATTTGACTGTATACGCCATGTTTAGTTGCTAATGCTATCGCCACTGTCCCAACGGGCTTATCATCAGATCCACCATCTGGGCCAGCAATACCGCTAGTGGCTAATGCATAATCGCTATCAAGAATAGCGCGTACGCCTTGCGCCATCGCCTCAACAGTAGCAATAGAGACAGCACCATGATCGTCCAATATTTGTGGGTTAACACCTAAGACTCTCACTTTAGATTCATTGCTATAGGTCACCAATCCATGGTGTAAGTATGATGAACTGCCAGCAAAGTCGATTAACTGACTGGTAATCATTCCACCAGTACAAGACTCTGCGACACTTAAACTCAGGCCAGACTGATATAAGCGATGATGAATTTCAGCTGCTAATGTTGGTCGATTCTCAGCAACAACTGCATACCCTAATAAGGCTTTAACCTGCTTTGTTACTTTGGGTAGTTGACGGATAGCTTTTTCACCACGAGCAAAAATTTTAATTTCAATGTGTGGCATTGATGAACGATAACCTAACTCGATACCTTCAGGTAAATTCAGCTCAGATAAGGTGTCCGCTAAAGATGACTCGCCGTGACCAATTGTGAGTAACTTTTCTAAAGCTGACTTTTGTTGAGCACCAAACTCTTCGATAATAAATGGAATAAACTGCTCGGTGATCATGTGCTTTAATTCAAATGGCACACCAGGAGTAAAAAACAGCCATGCATTATTCAACTTCACACGGAAGCCACAAGCTGTACCGACAGGATTATCGATCATAATAGCCGAGGCAGGTAACCAAGCTTGTTTTAAGTTACTCTTCGCCATCACCCGGTTATTACGCGTAAACCAGTCTTCTAAATGCTCACGCCACTGCACATTTTCGACAAGCTCTTCGCCTTTAGCTTTAGCCATCGCTAATGCCGACATATCGTCACTAGTAGGTCCTAAACCACCATTCACAATAATCACATCTGAATGCTTACTACGTTCTTGGAATACGGCAATGAGATCTTCCATTCGATCGCCAACGGTTACCCTATGCTGCATCTCAATACCTATTTCCATCATAGTATTAGCAACCCAAGCAGCATTAGTATCGACTATCTGACCAGATAATACTTCTTCACCCGTGCAAATCATTTCTAGCTTCATCATTATTTCCTATACCCTTTCATTGGCACTAACTTAGGCGTCCAACATGTGAATGGCAAGAAAATAGATCGAAATAAGAGAAAATTAAATCATAAGTAGATGAATGGATTACAACAAATCAACAGAAATAGCTCAAAACAATTAAAAGAGATAAACAGACAATACCAATGAGGTTGGCACTATGTTGCCAAAGTAGGTTACAGCAACAGCCTTCAACTTACGTTGCCGGAGCGGACGGGTTTAATCCGTGAGTTTTGCGACAAAGACAGGCCGCGGTCTGCTCATAAAGAGGCTAACATGCCATGGATGGGGCCATGCACTACAATCTCGCAACCTTGTCACTTCAACGAACCGTCGCGGGGTTCTATGTTGTTATCTTTTTATCGCCCAACGAAAAAAGCCCTAGCATTTCTGCTAAGGCTTTCATCTTAAGTTGGCGGAGCGGACGGGACTCGAACCCGCGACCCCCGGCGTGACAGGCCGGTATTCTAACCAACTGAACTACCGCTCCTTTAGCAAATTGCTTACGCACTATGCTAAATCTTTTTAAGTCACTGATATGTCACTATCAGGAGACTTCTCTTTCGTAAAAGAGAAATTAGGCGCCTGGAAATGACCTACTCTCGCATGGGGAGACCCCACACTACCATCG
>NZ_JACJER010000210.1:0-4888 GCF_014164185.1 Shewanella sp. SG44-6
AACGCGGCAGCACTAAAAACAATCCGATTGCTGACAAGTCAACAATCGCTATCATCTACTGTTGTAAGTCTTGGTATAACGAATGGTTATCGACACCTGTTTTTACTGATTCAGACTCGCCAACAAAGGCAATATTTTGCTGACTTTATCAAAACTTTCTTGGTACTCAGCGTCGGCATTTGAATCAGCGACAATGCCACCGCCAGCCCAACAGTAAATACGGTTATTTTCGGTGACTAAAGTGCGAATGGTAATACTGGTATCCATATTACCGTTTTGACTGATATAACCAATACTCCCACAATAGACATTTCGTCGAGATGGCTCTAACTCTTCAATGATTTCCATGGCGCGAATTTTTGGTGCGCCAGTAATTGAACCGCCAGGAAAGGCTGCTTGGAGTAAATCAAATGCATTTTTATCTTCTGCCAGTGTGGCACTTATGGTGCTGACCAAATGGTGCACAGCAGGGAAACTTTCAATTGCAAATAATGTCGGTACCTTAACCGAGCCGGGCGCCGCGACTTTGCTAATGTCATTGCGTAACAGATCAACAATCATCACATTTTCAGCGCGATCTTTTTCGGATGCAAGTAATGCTGCCGCAGCTTGTTGATCCAAAAGCGGATCTTGATGGCGAGGTAACGTGCCTTTTATCGGTTTAGTTTCAATCTGCTGGTCGCTTAGTTTAATAAAGCGTTCTGGCGAAATAGACAGAATACAATGATGTTCAAGGCGTATAAACGCTGAAAAAGGGCCTTGATTCGCCGTGGATAATGCACAGTAAGCTTGCCATTCATTACCCTGATATTGCGCCTCAAATCGTTGGGTTAAATTGATTTGGTAACAATCACCGCTGAGTAAATACTCTTGAACACGTGCAAACTTATGTTGATATTGTTCAACGCTAATGTGGTTAACCCATGGTGTGGTTAATTGAAAAGCAGGCAAGCTGGATGTCTGTTTTAGATTATGCTCTATTTTTGATTGAATTAAATTCAACTCATAATCAAGTGCGCCACAGCCGTCGTAATGGTATGCATACCAAGACTCTTCTGCGTAATCATATATCAGGGCGAAATCATAAAATCCAATATTCATATCATTAAGATGAATATCTTTAACCGCTATTTCAGGCAGGTTTTCAATATCTCGACCCAAATCATAACCCAATGCCCCAAGTGCACCGACACTAAAAGGGTGCAGAGATCCTTGCGCACAGGGATAAAGACGAGCATGCAGTTGCGCTAATGTTTCAAATGGACTGGCTTGCTGATTGATGTTGATATTAAGCGCGGCTATTTTTGGATGTTTAGCATTAAACGAGCAAATTCCATCATGGCTAGTTAAGGTCGCGATAGGATTAAACCCAATAATGTCGAAAGTGGCATCTTGGTGCGGCGCATTGGCGGAGTCGAGTAATGTCGCCCATGGCTGGTGGCTAAAAAGTGAAAATAGCGCCTTAGTGTCTATTTTCAAATCCAGTTTTTGCATAAAAAGTGCGTTTTTTGCCCGCGCAGACATCGATAACCCTTATCTAAAATGTGATGTAGCCCAAAAAGGATGGAAAGAGTATCATATTGGCCTTAATAGTTAATATTAAATCGATTCTAATAAAAACGATAACCATGTTAGGCCGCAATGGCTGCTGGAGCGCCCCATATGTCGACGAATACCACATCTCACTCTACAACTGAATCTTCAATGTCTAGTCAAGCGGTTGTGATTAAACAAGCGGACTTTATTGAAAGTATCGCAGATTCCTTGCAATACATTTCCTATTACCATCCCAAAGACTTTGTTGATGCAATGAACAAAGCTTATGAGCGTGAACAAAGCGCTGCGGCTAAAGATGCCATTGCTCAAATCTTGATTAACTCGCGTATGTCTGCTGAAGGTAAACGTCCTTTATGTCAAGACACCGGAATTGTGACTACCTTTGTTAAAATTGGTATGTCGGTTCAGTGGGACAAAACCGATATGACCGTTCAAGAAATGGTCGATGAAGGTGTTCGTCGTGCTTACACTAATCCAGATAATCCTTTACGTGCATCAATTGTGTCAGATCCTGCTGGCGCACGTAAAAACACTAAAGACAATACTCCGTCTGTGGTGCATATAGATATGGTTGCGGGCAACCAAGTTGAAGTGATGATTGCCGCTAAAGGTGGTGGCTCAGAGAATAAATCTAAAATGGCTATGCTTAACCCGTCTGATGACATTGCTGCTTGGGTTGAAAAAACCTTACCCACAATGGGTGCGGGTTGGTGCCCACCGGGTATGTTAGGCATAGGTATAGGTGGCACAGCCGAAAAAGCGGCTGTACTGGCAAAAGAGTCATTAATGGAATCGATTGATATCCATGAATTAATGCAACGTGGTGCGGTTACAACTGAAGAGAAGCTGCGTTTAGACATTTTTGAACGAGCAAACAATTTAGGTATTGGTGCACAAGGTTTAGGCGGTTTAACCACAGTGCTGGATGTTAAAATTAAGTCTGTACCGACCCATGCCGCTTCAAAACCTGTGGTGATGATCCCTAACTGCGCCGCAACGCGTCATGTTCATTTCCATTTAGATGGCACAGGTCCTGTGGATTTAGTGCCACCATCGTTATCTGATTGGCCTGAGATCACTCGTGAAGCGGGTGAGAATACTCATCATGTGAATTTAGACACCATCACTCAAGCCGAAATCGAAACGTGGAAAAGTGGTGATACCTTACTACTCAACGGTAAAATGCTGACTGGCCGTGATGCTGCTCATAAACGCATTCAAACGTTACTTGAGTCTGGTGAAGGTTTACCTGAAGGCGTCGACTTTACGGGTAAATTTATTTATTACGTGGGCCCAGTTGATCCTGTCGGCAATGAAGTGGTCGGCCCAGCCGGTCCTACAACCGCCACTCGCATGGATAAGTTTACAGACATGATGTTAGACCAAACAGGCCTTATGGGGATGATTGGTAAGTCTGAACGCGGTCCTGAAACCGTTGCTTCGATTAAAAAGCACAAAGCGGTGTATTTAATGGCCGTTGGCGGTGCAGCATATCTAGTGTCTAAAGCGATCAAGAAGTCACGCGTGGTGGCATTTGAAGACTTAGGCATGGAAGCCATTTACGAGTTTGACGTACAAGATATGCCGGTAACGGTTGCGGTTGATACCAATGGTGTCAATGCACACGAAACAGGTCCGGCGATTTGGAAAATTAATATCGCGAACAGTAAAGCAACAAAGTAAGCGATAAACACGACTGTGCTTATGTTTAAGCCATATGTGTCAATGTGATCTAACGCTCGGGTTTACAGCTTTTTACAAAAGGCATGTTGCCTGAGCGTTTTGCTTTGGTTAGTCTGCAATACACATTTTATGATTACGCGTTAGTCGAGTTGTATCTACCTCAACGCGCAGTCATGTTTTTATTTAAACAACTGAGACAAGATAACAATGAAAAAGTCTTCTGTATTATTTGCATTGGTAGCTGCTGGTTTGGCTACATCAGTTTATGCGGCAGAGCCCACCGCCTTTAACGTTCAACAATTAGTTAAGCTAAATAAGTTGCATTCGGCAGCCGTTTCAAATGATGGCAAAACCATGGTTTACGGCGTCAAAGTGGTTGATGATAAAGGCGAGGCTAACTCGGATCTTTACCTGCTCGATTTAAGCGATAAAAATGCTAAGCCAAAACAACTGACTTCTGCCGCCGGGACTGAGCATGATGTCAGTTTTTCGCCTGATGGAAAATCAATTTACTTTCTTGCTAGCCGCACTGGAAGCAGCCAATTGTATCAACTGGCGCTAAATGGTGGTGAAGCGATAGCGATTACTGATTTACCTTTAGATATTAATGGCTACAAATTGTCTAACGACGGCAAACAGCTTGTCATGACCCTGCGGGTATTTCCAGAGTGTAAAGACTTAGCCTGTTCAAAAGAGATGTTTACCGCAGAAGCTGAACGTAAAAGCACTGGACGATTATATAAGCAGCTAATGGTCCGTCATTGGGATACATGGGAAGATCACGCGCGTAATCATTTATTTGTGGCTTCACTCGATGGTGAAAAAGTCACCACCGCGATTGATGTTACAGCCGGTCGTGATACTGAAACGCCGCCTAAGCCTTTTTCAGGCATGGAAGAAGTAACCTTCACCGCAGATGGCAAATTCGTTGTCTATAGTGCTAAAGCGCCCAGTAACGATCAAGCATGGACCACCAACTATGATTTATGGCAAGTGCCAGTTGCGGGCGGTGAAACGGTTAACTTAACCCCAGACAACAAAGCCTGGGACTCACAACCAACATACTCAGCCGACGGCCGTTATCTGGCTTATTTAGCCATGACTAAGCCAGGTTATGAAGCTGATCGCAATCGCATTATGTTACGTGACAATGTCACTGGCCAAGAAAAAGAAGTCGCTCCATTATGGGATCGTAGCCCAAGTTCGCTCAATTTCAGCGCCGATGGCCGTACGTTATATGTGACGGCTCAAGATCTTGGTCAAGTTACACTGTTTGAGGTCAATACCCAATTTGGCGATGTACGTCCGA
Source organism: Shewanella sp. SG44-6 (assembly GCF_014164185.1). Lineage (NCBI taxonomy): Bacteria > Pseudomonadati > Pseudomonadota > Gammaproteobacteria > Alteromonadales > Shewanellaceae > Shewanella > Shewanella sp. SG44-6. Next base: position 4,550 of record NZ_JACJER010000210.1, read on the forward strand.
TTTATAATCAAGGTAGTAACAGCTTAATTGCGGTCGCCAATAATAAATTGTTCTTCCAAAAATCGACATTAGTTGAACCCGGTGATGTATACAGTGTGACTTTAGAAGGTGAGCGATTGACTCAGCTGACTGATGTCAACAAAGACAAATTAGCCAATATTACCTTTGGGGAATTTGAACAGTTCAACTTTAAAGGTTGGAACGATGAAACCGTTCATGGCTACTGGATTAAACCAGTTAACTATGAAGAAGGTAAAAAATACCCGATTGCTTACCTCGTTCACGGCGGCCCACAAGGCTCATTTGGCAACAGTTTTAGCAGCCGCTGGAATGCGCAGC
>NZ_JACJER010000211.1:0-4812 GCF_014164185.1 Shewanella sp. SG44-6
GGCATAATAGTGGATATCGGTGTCGCTTCAAGAGAAGTTAGTGAATTTTTGTATCCTTATCTTGGAAAGTCATAATTAACCTCGCATAAGTTCCTAGCGAGGATGGTGATGTATTACAGGATTTTGCCCCCAAATTGGCTAGGTGGTTAACCCATTTATGCCCCAAAATAATTTAGGGCTATAGCCCTAAACAATTCGTAGCACTTATTTTTCCATACTTTATCTAATGATTATGTGCTGGGGAGTGTTTTAAATTGAAATATCACTTAAAAAATCCAATCTGTTATTTTTTCTGGTTTACTGTCAATGCTGTATGCTTTTAACTCTTTCATTAACTCATCACGCCTTTTCTGAATAAACTGAGCCTCCTGAGATGAACATCCCAGCTTATCAAATATTCTTTTTGCAAAGTCACATGTGTCATAGTGTAATGGCGGATTTTTGACGAATAATTCCGTTATAATAGTCGTAATTAAATGTAGATTGTCTTTAGTAAAGCATTCCGATGCTTCATCTTTTATCCGAGAAAATTGAAGGAGAGTTTTCATTATCAATCCGTCATTTATAAAGTAAGAATAAAACTCATTTAAGAAGTTTTTCGGCACCCATCCTTTAGCTTCATCTAATGAATTCAAAATAGTCAATGAATGTGATGCCATTTGCTCTATCCATGTTGAGCATGCTTTATTTGGAGCGGTTTGGAATAGAGTTTCCCATACTTCGGGTTTAAAATCTCCACTTGTATCAAGCTTATATTGAAACATTAATTCAAATAATACATCTGAGTAAGTCGCTCCCCACTTAGTAATAATTGAGCAAAGTTGTATAGAAGCCCCATTACACAGTAGTTGATTAAAAGCCTGTTTAAAAAGTGGGTGTGAAGGCTCTTGTGCAATCAACTCGATGACCTTCGGCCAAACGTCCTTTTCTCTGTGGTGGGTTCCAATCCACCACAATGGTTGCGGCTCTCCAATGTACATTTGGACCGCTGATGATAGAAGTTTATGAGGTAAATCTAAAATATCCTCAGCTTGCAACATGTCTGAAGTTTGACAACGCCAATTAGGAATGATTAATTTTAAAAGCTCATAAGGGGCTCTATGTGAAGTTAAAACGGCCGCTTGTCGCCAATACTTGTCTTCGCTGTCCGTGCATAGACTTTCGATAACAAGTTCTTTTTCTTCATTTGTTAAAACAGCCCAATCATACATTAGATCAGAAATAACGCGTACAATACATCCGGTCCCATTTAAGGATAATAATCGGCTGATGAGTCCTCCTCTAGCTTCATCGTTCGATTTAGTTATCTTTATCAGTGTATCTGTAACTGCAAGAGCATAATCGTCTGGGAGCGATTTGACCGAAAGCTTTTCAAGTAGCGTTATCCAGCTATCAATAATAGGAATGGTATACTCTAAGTCTAATATTCTGATAGCTTCATTTACTACACAATCTAGACGTCCAAAATTTAACTTAACTTTAGGTGGAAGGGATGATAATGCGATTGGTAAAAGTTGAGCAAACACTTCCCATGGAGGATTTTCTCCCATCTTATGGGGACGTTCGAACACTACAAGATCATCGATAATCGCATTTGCTAACACAGGTTGGTCTGCTAATTTTACTAACTCAGTACATAAGTACTTCTGTCGCTCAAAGTTAAATTGGTTCCAAGATCGCATTGTAGATTTGAATATTGATTCAGCTACTGCGGGATGTCTATCTCTAAAAATACGGGCAAGTATTTGACAATCATTTTCTCGGTTTATTTTAAGCCAGATTTTTACAGCAAGTGCACGAATCAAACCTTCGTTAATACTTAATATTCGAGATATAGCGCTATGAGTTAACTTTTCGGGTTTGTCTTCTAAGTAAGTTAGTACATCATATGCATCTTTGGGAGTAATAACTATTGCAGCATCATTATGAATGTCAGACAGTATTTTTAAAACTTTATCTTTGTTGCAAGTACTCAACCAAGGGGATTCTAGGCTAACGCTTTCACCCATTGGATACCATGGCTGTCCATCTAGCCACTCCAAAATATCTAGATTTTTTCCATTAACTTTATAAATCCATTTACTTTGCTCATTCTCACATTCATTTGGAAAGCTAAACATATTATCAATCAAGAACTCAAAACAGATATCTCGCACCGATGGATAACTAGAGTCTAGGCCACGTTTGGCAAGTTCAAATATTTTAACTTTATCGGTGTCTTTTTTTACCCGTTCGTAAATCCAGTTGAGGTTTCTGGCGCTTGCCCTAGCTGTTGATGGAGATAGACAAAAAATGCCGTTTTTTAAAATCTGCTCTATCCTAGGGAATGCCCTTCGAGTACTAATATTGAATAGTGACTCAGCAGCAGAGCGATAGAACGGATGAGAAAAAGTAGCTTGGTCATAATCATTAAATTCAACCATGCAACGTAGCTCTAATAAATCAAGACTATCTGAATCATCTTGTGAAAGTTCCGGGTTATGCTGGTATTTGGGGAAAACGTGAGTTTCACTATCCTTTGTTTTACCAAAAGAGGAGTAAGTTGAAGATATATGCGAGTAACCATGAAAGTTTGGCTCACTATTTGTTAACGAATAAGCAAGATCCTTTTCATTGACAGGCTCTAGATTACTGCTAGTTATTGCTAGACCCATTAATATATTTTTACACCCTTCTTCACTAAGGGCCTTGCCCAAATCAACAGCATTTTTTCGAGCAAAGCGCAAAACTTGATCGATATTTGAACTGTCTTTAATCTTTCCATGCTCAGCAGCCAAATAAGTTAAACATCCTAGTTCAATATTTATCTTTTCTTTTTTTAACGAGTTGTGCACCATGTTGAAAATATTATTTGAAATAGAAAACTCACTTCTCAAAGAATCCCAATGATTAAGAAGGAGATCAACTGTTACATCAGAAAGGTCTATCCAATCTCTCCCTACAATACTAGCGTCCGCAAGTATTTCGGTCTCAGTAATCTCTAATAATCGTTCTTGTCCTTGAGCAACAATTAATTTCCTATTTGGGCGTAAGTTAGTGATGAGTCTCTTCAATAGTCCAAGACTTTCATTTGGCTTATTCACAGGATGTATTCCGCCTAATGGATCATCAAGAACAACTAGTCTAGGAGTATGCACTGAGTCAAGTAGAAAACGTTCTGCCTCGTCAACGTACTGAGTCAATAATACGGAATAACCTTCACCTTGAAATTCTGAAGCGATCCATTTAGCGGTGTTACTTTTTCCAACCCTAGGCCTTCCTGATAGCAGTAGGCTCCCATCTCTTTTTAGCTGCTCAATCCAAGCAACTTCATGATTTCTAATAATATAATTTTTTGGACGATTAGATAGTACAGGACTCTCATTGATATATTGTAAGAAAGGAGCAATTGTGTCTTTTTGAGATGTTTTACCATTCTTTATAATGGTTGCTAGCCCATCGATGGTATGGGGAAACATATCATCTGGAATATAAAAGTTTTTCCTCAATATTCTACGGCAGCTATCAGTAAGATAATTATTGCTTGTGTTATCTAGAATAATCAATCGGGTAAGAGATTCTTTTACATCTTGGGGGCTTACGGATTCAATGAACTGATCAATATGAATTCTACGAGTAATATTTATAGGAGTCTCAGGTAATGAGTGCACATAAGCTTTAACAGCATTTAAAATTAGTTGAGCATCTTTTTGATTGAACAATTTTGCTTTATGTATGTTTCCATCCCATTCGCCTTTAGGAAGATACTTTTGCAATAAATCGTTCGCTCTACCAGACATCACTAATACAGCGCGAGCATTTTTATTTGAAAGAAGGCGTTCAAGTAAAAAATCACTAGTACCGTAAGCTGGAAAATGCCCAAGGCATTCAGCCACTTTGTCATAAGTTACAGGTTCTTCAGAGCCTTTTACCTGAATTTCAAATTGGAGTAATTGACCTGTATCATCGAGGAAAGATAACTCAGCATCTTCTCCTCCGTCAGGTTCAACTAAAAATGTCGTACCATCCTTATCGTAAAATTTTAGGATGTAGTGGATACACACAAGGTCTTGAAAGTCATATTTAACTGGACCAGTTAAGGCTATAGACATAAATAACACACCTAGATAAAAGCCAATATTTATTAGGCAATATCATACAGATAGAGTGGTTGTAGTGGAATGCGTAATTGGTATGGTAACTCTGGTGGTTTGGAATAGAAAAAGTTATTCGAAAGCTCAGAGTTTTCAAAGCTTGGTAACACGGAAATGTCCGTGCGACCTGAAGTCGTATGAAGCGCTGTTCACCGCTTAACGAGTGAACCATCTGTATCACCAGATGACCCTAAGACTCTGAATAAAGCAGCGAGTCTGACAATGTAACAATATTCGGCTTTATGCCGAATGGGAACTGAATCGTGAGAGGACGTTCCTCCTGATAACCACAATCGGGTAAGTGCTAGGGTGTCAGTATGATGAACGTAAGTGAATCCATGTAAGGTGCGTTATACGTGAAGCAGCGGAAGTGGTTTATACGCTGTGGCCAAAAGGCAACGAGAGTTGGAAAGAAATTGGACAGTATTCTTTCGTGATCAAATAACTCTCCGCACTATAGTGGGCATCTAACCTGACATTGCGCGACATACGGAACAGGGTAAGCCTGTATTGCTCCCTTTGGGAAAGTGGTCTGCGAAGGCTGCCGATAGTAATGCAGGTAAAGGAGGCTGGAGAAAGCCAATGCTGCATTGTAATGATGCAGATACAGACCTTGTGTCTGGCACGAAAGTGAGCCCACTTCCAGCTGGTCTCCCGTTGCAAGAAAATTAGAAGAACT
>NZ_JACJER010000212.1:0-4810 GCF_014164185.1 Shewanella sp. SG44-6
TGTCAAAGTTGGTGATACGCTTTGGAGTATTGCAAAAGTGTATAAGGTTAGCGTTGATCAGATCACGAGTTGGAATAATATGACGGATAAAGACAGGTTAAGTGTAGGTAAAACCTTGATGTTTTATCATCAAGCGGTAAAAAACAACATTTAACACTCTAGTCTTTAATCTCATCATACAAAACTGGCTAATGTGAGATGAGAGGTTCACATATTTTAAATCTGCTTCTCATCTAATTCTCGATTCATGCGCCATGACTTGATGAACAGTGAGACGTCATCGCTATTATTTTTCTGCTCGGTATCGACAGCTTTTCTTGTTCACCTTCCACCCAAATGATTATCACTTTAGCTTGAGTCGTTAAAATCCCTACTTGACCCGTGTGTTACACATAGGTTTATAGTCAGATGATTATAATGATTAACCTTAGCGGTGGAGGCTGCATGAAAGTGAACCAACTTGCTAATGAATTAGGTATTACTGCCGACACAGTGCGCTTTTACACTCGCATTGGCCTACTTAATCCCAATAAATCTCCAGTCAATGGTTATAAAGTCTATGACCATAAAGATAAGTCGCGTATGCAATTTATCTTAAGCGCTCGAAGACTTGATTTTTCAGTTGAAGAAATTAAAGTGATTTTTTCAAAAACCGATCATGGTGAAAGTGCCTGCCATCTTGTGCGAACGTTAGTTAAACAAAAGCTGGCTGAAACGGAAAGACAATTTAATGAAATGGTTAGACTACGTTCAAGGCTTGCACACGCAGTTGAGCAATGGTCAACCATGCCAGATAACTTACCGACAGGAAATATGATTTGCCATTTGATTGAAGGTTCACATCAAACAGATGGCACTCCTGCAAGAATTAATCAGGATGATAAGATTACATTAACACCAACGGAGGTTAAGTAATGGAACACACAACGCATTCACCTATACAGCTCAATATTATCGGCGCAGGCTGCGCTAGCTGTGTTGGTAAAATTGAGAAAGCCATTAAAACCGTACAAGGCGTAGATTCGGCCGATATGAATTTTGCAGATAGAACGGTACTTGTTACTGGTCAAGCAACTGCAGAGTCCATTATCAACGCGGTAGAAAGTGCCGGTTATAACGCCACTCAAATCCAAGCTGAGTCGGCAGAAGATGCCATGAACGAAAAAGAGCAGGCTGATTTACAGCATTATAAAAGTTTATTACGCCATACCATTATCGCTTTAAGCGTCGGTATTCCGTTGATGATCTATGGACTTTTTATTGGCGAAATGACGGTATCAAGCCTCTCAGAGCAAATGGTATGGGGGCTGGTTGGTGTAGTTACCTTGGCCATTATGTTGATATCCGGTAAACATTTTTATATCGGTGCTTGGAAATCTTTTTTAAACCATAACGCCAATATGGACACCCTCATCGCCTTGGGAACAGGAACGGCTTGGATATATTCGATGCTAATTGTGGCATTTCCGCAGTGGTTTCCCGAAATGGCAAGACATGTTTACTTTGAAGCAACCACAATGATCATTGGTTTAATTAATCTTGGTTTAGCACTAGAAGTGAAAGCGCGCGGTAAGACCTCTGAAGCCATTAAGCGTCTTATTGGCCTGCAAGCAAAAACGGCGCGGGTTATCCGTGATGGTAAAGAAATCGATATCGACATTGCCCAAGTGTTACTTAACGATCATGTTAGAGTCCGTCCTGGCGAAAAAATCCCCGTGGATGGGGTGGTTATTGAAGGTAAAAGTACCATTGATGAGTCAATGCTGACCGGTGAGCCCATGCCAGTTGAAAAAGCTGTAGATGATGATGTGGTCACCGGTACTTTAAATAAATCTGGCTCAATCATATTTAAAGCAACACGGGTCGGAAAAGATACCGCACTGGCGCACATTATTAGTATGGTCAAACGGGCACAAAACTCGAAGCCACCGATTGGTCGATTAGCGGATGTCATTGCCGCTTATTTTGTACCAGCCATTATGATCATTGCCATTGTCAGTGCCATGGTGTGGTTTAACGTTGGTCCTGAGCCATCAATGGTATTTGCCATAGTATCTGCTACAACCGTGTTGATTATCGCTTGCCCTTGTGCCCTCGGACTCGCAACACCAATGTCGGTAATGGTTGGCGTTGGTAAGGCGGCTGAATCTGGGGTACTTATTCGTAACGGTGAAGCTTTACAAACGGCCTCTAAAATCACCGCAATGGTTTTAGATAAAACAGGCACCATTACCGAAGGTAAACCGCAAGTTACCGATATTATTCTGGCTCATGCAGACAGTGAAGAGCAGGTAATTGCCTTATCGGCTGGAATTGAAAGTCACTCCGAACACCCCTTAGCACAAGCCATTGTTGACAGTGCCAACGCTAGAAGTATTAAAGCCATTAACACTGAACACTTTAATGCCATTTCGGGTCAAGGTGTAGAAGCTCAGATGGATGGACAAACATTACTGTTTGGTAATGAAAAACTGATGCAAGACAACAATATTGCGATTAGTGACTACCAAACCAAGGCCCAAACCTTAGCCAAAGAGGCTAAAACACCTATGTATTTGGCGCTTGCAGGGCAGTTACTTGCCATTATCGCAGTATCTGATCCGATAAAATCCGATTCAATCGAAGCGATTGCGAGACTAAAACTCAGTGGCATTAAAGTGATTATGTTAACCGGAGATAATAAAGCCACCGCAGCCGCAGTGGCGAAGAAAGTCGGTATTGATGACTTTTTCGCTGAAGTTATGCCAGAAGATAAAGCCAAAAAAGTCGCTGAACTTCAGCAACAAAATGAAATTGTTGGCATGACTGGTGATGGCATTAATGACGCTCCAGCGTTAGCCTTAGCCGATGTCGGCTTTGCAATTGGTACAGGTACCGATGTCGCGATAGAAAGTGCCGATATTACCTTAATGCGTGGATCACTTCATGGATTAGCCGATGCCATAGCCATTAGTAAAGCAACGCTGCGCAACATTAAACAAAACTTGTTTGGTGCATTTATTTATAACGTTGCGGGTATTCCGTTAGCGGCAGGAGTGCTTTATCCGGTATTTGGTATTTTGTTAAACCCAGTGATTGCCGGAGCGGCGATGGCCTTTTCATCGCTTACCGTCGTCAGTAACGCCAACCGTTTACGTCTGTTTAAAGCTAAAGAACACTAGGAGACTCAAAATGTTGATTAATTTACTGTGTATCGCATTAATCGGTTTTATCATTTGGTGGTTTTGGCTGTATAAACCATCAAATGAAACTAAGGTTGATGCTAGCACATCAATAGTGGTTAAAGACGGGGTGTATTCGCCTGCAAGAATTAACATTAGCGCCAATACGCCGACAGAAATAACCTTTTTACGCCAAGATAAATCCGGATGTTCCGCCACAGTCTTGCTACCCGACTTAGATATTAGCCAAGATTTAGCACTGGATAAACCCACCAAGGTAGCATTACCTGCTCTGGAAAAAGGCGAGTATCCATTTCATTGTCAGATGCAAATGTATAAAGGCGTGTTGATCGTTGAGTAAGCGTTGCCAGCCCGTTATGGCATAACGGATTGGATAATGAATCTTTGGGGGACATGAACAAAATGACGTTCAGAACTTGATAGTGTAATGTCACCCTAAGATTTAATTAATGAATATAGTTAAAGTAACAAAGCCTATCGGCAAAATGAATTTACTGAGCAAAAATGACCCAGACAATTGACTTACCCATACTTTATTCTTTAAGAAATTGCCCTTATGCAATGCGGGCTAGGTTGGCGATTTATGCTTCAGGCCAGCAAGTTCAGCTACGCGATATAGTGTTAAGTAACAAACCTGATGAGATGCTTAAGGTGTCACCTAAAGGCACCGTCCCGGTACTAGTCACAACTGATAACCAGGTGATCGATGAAAGCCTAGCCATCATGCAATGGGCATTTTTACAAACAGACCCAGAAGGTTACACTAACAAAGCTGTCCCCAACGCTTTAGATGAAATGTTGGCTGTGATTGCGATATTTGATAATGAATTTAAAGGTCATCTTGAACGCTATCGCTGCTCAAAACGTTACCATGAACCCTCATTACCAGAAGATAGACAGCAATGTGAGCGTTATCTTGCCGATCTGGAATCGCGACTCTGTCTGCACCAGTATTTGATGTCCGATAAACCAAGCTTAACTGATTTGGCATTAATGCCGTTTATGCGGCAGTTTGCCCAAGTAGAGCGGCAATGGTATCTACAATCTCCCTATCCAAAATTGCGCCAATGGTTGAATCATTTTTTGCAAAGTCGGATGTTCAGCAAGGTAATGGTACAAAATTCAATGTGGTTAGACACTAAACAACGCCTAATATTTGGCGCTGATGTCTAGGGCTATTATTTTTATTGAGCTTGAGTATTTAAGATTAATTCGGCATAGCGCGACATTGGAATATTGATTTGTTGTTGCAATATTTGAGCCTTACGCATGAGTTGTTCAGTTTCTATTTGGGGTATGGCATTTTTGAATGCCAGAATGATCCTGTTGCCACTGTCAACTTCGAAACTGATTAAGCGATGTTCAAATTCTAGCGCAAGTAATGCATCCAACTCTTGTCGAAGTTCTACCGATGTATGCCAAATATTGAGTACTAAAACGCCATTTTCATTGAGTGCATTTTTACAATCCCGTAAATAGGATGACTGCACTTGGTTAGGTTCCATGCCTTGTGAGTTATACAAATCTGAAAAAATAACATCAATTTGTTATTGTCGTAATAATGATAGTAGTTTTATATTTGAAAAAAGTCACTTTCTGGATACATTATATTGACTTAACCACGAATA
>NZ_JACJER010000213.1:0-4790 GCF_014164185.1 Shewanella sp. SG44-6
CAGAGCAAGCAGGCATCATCGCTGAAAAAATTCGCCTCAGTGTGCAAAACCACACCATCCACTTTCTCAAACATCAAATCCAGGTCACCATCAGTATCGGCATATCTCAGCTCACTGAAGATGAAACTATCGATGAACTGATCAATAATGCTGATAAGTGCCTCTATCAAGCGAAAACGCTAGGAAGAAATAGAGTCCATCCGTAACATGATAGCAATATAGCATCTAGGGTGTGACTGGCATCAATCTGAATACCTTACTCGCGCAGTGAATCACCCCGCGACTTAGCTTCACTCTGATCATGAGGCGTTCTCGACAAATTAGATAAAAATAGCCCCGCAATGCGAGGCTATTTTACACTTACTTTTACTGTTGCTCTTTTGTCTCAGGGTAAAGACTATTCCACCACTCAGGCTCATCTTTTAGCTTTAAGTCAAACCAGGCCATAGTTGTATTCCACCAGTCAAAACGTGCTTGGCGCGTATTGATGTGATGGTCTTGGCCATTAAACTCAACTAACTCAACCTCTTTGCCTAATAGTTTAAGTGCAGTGTACATATAATGGCTTTCACCCACTGGCACGTTAGTATCGGCATTGCCATGGATCAGCAATAGCGGCGTGGTGATCTTGTCGGCATGGTATAACGGACTGTGCTCAACGTAGAGCTCAGGGTTATTCCACGGAAAACTACCGCGGCTGGCAACACCAGAATAGCCATAACCCCACCAGCCATGTCCCCAATAAGATGATAAATTACTGATCCCAGCATGCGACATTGACGCGGCAAAAATATCCGTTTTGGTGGCTAAATATAGAGTCATAAAGCCACCATACGATGCGCCCATATTCCCCACTCGTTTAGGGTCGACATAGCTATGCGCCTTTAAAAACGCTTTAGTGCCTTCAATAATGTCATCTGCGCTGTATTTGCCCCATGCATTCACATGACGACCGCTGAATGCTTGACCATAACCAGTGGCCCCATTAGGTTGCTGCACGTACACAACATACCCTTCGGCCGCCCATAAATTAAATGGCCAACGCCCAGTAAAGTGGCGTCCAACCGGAGAAGTCCCGCCATAGTAATACACTAATGCAGGGTATTTTTTACTAGCATCAAAGTCTGCGGGTAAATACACTCGACCATCAATATTGTGACCATGCTGATTAGTGAAATCAAAATCTTCAATCTCGCCCAAACGGGTATTGGCATAGTTTAGCTGTTGACTATCAAACAACGTCTGTTTGCGACTTGAGTTCAAGGTCATTTTATAGGCTTTTTGTGGCACGGTAGCAGATGTACCGGCGAAGACTATGGTTGGGCTTGATTGTTCAATGGCGACACTAAAGCTGTCGACCATATCCACGCCGCTATCTATTTTAGTAAAACGGCGGTTACTTTTATCAAATAGATACAGAGGTGCGCGATCGCCTTCGGTTACCGTCAATATCAGATCATCATTTTCAAGCTTAGTCATACTGCCAATCGCAGGATCAAAGTCTTTACTTAACGCACTGACATTACCGTTAGCATCACGCCAATATAATTGCCCATCATAATCATTCACTTCAATGCTGGGATCTTGTATTCCTGTGCCGTCCATAAAACGTGGCCCAGCAGTAATATACGTACCATCATCAGCATATAAAGCACCGTAAAAGCGTCGGTATTCACCTATCGCAGTTTCTGTTAAGTCAAATAAGCTCAACTCTATCGGCTGTGTTAATGAATGCGCAGGCTCAGAATAATCAACCGGAGATCGTGTTAATAGCACAGTATTCTTATCAAGATTACTGTCAACTAAGTCTGTGCTGATTGGGTTATCGGTTAACTGGCGAATAAAACCGGAAGCCACATCTAATTGATATATTTGGCTATTATCACGCCAATAACTCCAGCGGTCTTCTAATGCACGAAAACGTTTTGAGGTCGCTTTTTCATCGGCCTTAAACGGTTTTTGCCAACTAAATAACAGGCTGTCAGCGTACCACTGCAAACCCGACACATTATCAATATCAGTGGCGGCAACATTGATGGTTAAATCTGCCACCTTGAGTAATTGAATTTGTTTATTGGCCACAAAGGCTAACTGTTTACTGTCGTTCGACCACACTGCGCTGCTTGGGCGATTATCTTGCCAGCGATACATCACACTGTTGTCCGATAATTTGCGTAACTCGGTCACTTGAATAGCCGAGTCCCCCTTGCTAGCTTGATATTCAATGGTCGATTGCAGTAGGTACTTACCATTTGGGGATAAGGTTAAGCCACTGATAACTTTTGAGTCGAACAATTGCTGCGCAGACACCCGCTGTGATTTTTGGGCCGAAAAGTCGAGGGTATCAACCTCACTTTTTCCCTGCCAATCAAGGCTAAATGACGCATCTTGCGTTTGGCCATCAGCCAACACCAGCAACTGATAGTCAGCATTAGCCAGCTCAAGTTCGACTTTATCAGCAGATTTAAGCAACTGCCCATTCAAATACACTTGCGGATTTTCAAGCCCTTTAACAGTTAACGTACCTTGGGTAAATCGCTGAGTCGATAGCGGCAGCTTATAGGCTAACCAACCTTCCCCTTCAATCTTTACTGAGGCAGCTTGCCAAGTGAGTTGTTGATTAAATACTTGAACCGTTTTTACCTGGGTTTGTCCAGACTTAGCAACTAAGTTAGCGACTAGGTTAGCTCGTAGCGCATCTGCATGATCACTTTTTGATAATGGCGTAGCCGACGGTTGGTTAACTGGGCCTAAGCGTTGAATGTATTTGGCATCTATATCTGCCCCGTGAGCCATGCCAGATAGAGCCATGGCTAAACTGGTTAATACCAGAGTAAAAGCTTTCATGAAGAGTCCTTGTTATCGTTTCCATTGTTAATTGTTAGTATTTTTATTTGCCACAGTGTGACAAAAATGGCTAATAAATGCATCTAGTTTTGCACCCGCTATCTAGCATCTAAGCAGACAAAAGACCTAACATCTAAACAGTCAGTAGCCCTAGCGTCTAAGGCCAGCATTACTGCCATTAAGAAAGTGGACTGAGCTTGTCGTCGCCTAAGGTACTCGCTTCATAGACAACCTGCAGCTAGCAAAATAGTGGGTCGGCTGCTAAGTTAATAAAGTCTCACTTAGCATTAAAGGACTAACATGCAGATCATTCACCACGGAGCGGTAAACGGCGTAACAGGATCATGTCACCAACTGGATGTGAATCACCACAGCAAGCATATCAGCAGCTATCTTATCGATTGTGGTTTATTTCAAGGGGCAGAAACCGCCGGGCAAAGTTCAGCAGAACAGCTACAAATCGCTTTCGATATCAACAATATCAAAGCGCTGATTATTACTCATTGCCATATCGACCACGTCGGGCGTATTCCTTATTTACTCGCAGCAGGATTTAACCAACCTATTTATGCCACAACAGCAACAGCGGCATTATTACCTTTGGTCATAGAAGATGCTTTAAAAGTCGGTGTCACTCGCGATACCACACTTATACAAGCTTGTATTAATAGACTCAATAAACTGCTTGTTGCAGTAGATTACGGTCAGTGGATAACACTGCCAATCAACCTTGGCGAATCATCATCGTCAAGATTGACGTCAACAACGTCGGGGATAAATACATTAGAAAACCCACCAGGGTTCACCAAAGCCAAACTTAAATTTAAACCAGCAGGACATATACTCGGCTCAGCTTATGTGGAAATAGACTTAAGTGGCCCCAAGGCCAGCTCAACATCTAATGCTAAAAACAGTGCTAAGACAAGCCATAGGGTGGTGTTTTCCGGTGACTTAGGCGCTAGCTATGCACCATTACTTGCTAGCCCCAAAAGCCCATACAGAGCAGATACCTTAGTGATTGAATCGACCTATGGAGATAAAAATCATCAAGGCCGTAAAGATCGTAGCAAGCAACTTAAAAACATTATTGAAAAAGCCGTAAAAGATAATGGCGTAGTGCTCATTCCGGCCTTCAGCATAGGCAGAACTCAAGAGTTACTCTACGAATTTGAACACATCATTTATCGCAATAAAAACAACCCAATATGGCAAGATATCGACATTATCGTCGACTCACCTATGGCGGCTAACTTTACCCAAAAGTATCGTCAATTCAAAATGCTATGGGATAACGAAGCCAAACGAAAACTAGCCCAAGGACGCCATCCACTCGACTTTAATCAGCTAACGACTATCGACAGCCATCAAGACCATCTTGCAGTGATCAATTATTTAGATTCAGTCAATAAACCCGCCATTATTATCGCCGCATCAGGCATGTGCACAGGAGGACGGATCAGCAACTACCTCGCCCGCTTTTTATCAAAACCAACCACAGATGTTCTGTTTGTCGGCTATCAAGCTAAAGGCACCACAGGCCGAGACATACAAACCTACGGCCCACAAGGCGGATACGTTTATATCAACGAACTAAAAATTGATATTAAAGCCACTATTCACACTATCAGTGGTTACTCCGCCCACGCCGACCAACACAACCTCATCAACTTCGTCAAACGTATGCATCACAAACCCAGCCACATCAGAATCGTCCACGGCGACGATGAAGCCAAACAGGCACTAGCACAGGAATACAAAAAAATGCTGTCAGAGGCAGAGATTGAAATAGGTACAGAATAATAAAAAGAAACATTATTGACTGAACGAGACAACCAGAACTCGATGTATGGATTGCTTTTATTTAGACAACAACAATTTAGGACTGTAGATAAGTGTTGTCTATACATCGATCTAGGATAGACAAATCAATTGAGGATAAATTA
>NZ_JACJER010000214.1:0-4719 GCF_014164185.1 Shewanella sp. SG44-6
CTATATTGTTGGTCGAAATATTCCATACCAACGTAATGTGCAACAGCACCACCTGGTATGGAATATTTCGACCAACAATATAGCGAAGTGTATGACGCTCAGTCAGAAGCTGGCTTAGTTGGTGGTAGTGCTGGTAACTCTGCTGGTGGCGATCGTCAAGTATGGGCAATGTTCTATGAAGCGGTATTACCGTTAACAGATGACATTGAATTAAACCTTGCAGCTCGTTACGATGATTACAGTGATTTTGGTGATAACGTAGCACCAAAAGCTTCTGTTCGCTGGCAAGCTCTTGATAACGTTGTAGTACGTGCATCTTACTCTGAAGCGTTCCGTGCGCCTTCATTAGATCAGTTGTATGCAGCAACAACATTCAGTGCTGATACAGGTACCGATTATCCGTTCTGTGAATCTGCAGGTATCTCTGATGCAGATTGTAGTTCAAAACAGTATGATACTTATATTCGTGCTAACGATAGCCTAGGTCCTGAAACATCTAAGTATACTAACCTAGGTGTTGCATGGGATATCGTTGATGATATCGGTGTTAAGGTCGATTACTTTAACTTAAAAATTGATGACGTAATCAGTCGTCGTACAATTACCAACGTTATGCGTGGTATTGGTGCTGGTACTCTAGCAGAAAATGACACTTTCTATGTTAAACGTGCTCCAAATGGCGTTGATGGTTCATTAGGACGTGCTTTAGAAGTTGGTACTGGTTATGGTAACGGTGACAAATTAGAAATTACTGGTATTGACGTCGCGCTTAACGCTAAGTTTGAAACGGCAATTGGTGATATCGGCTTCAACTGGAACAACAGTTTCGTGCTAGATTATATCCAAGAAGTTGAAGGTGGTTCTGAAGCCGTTGACATCGCTGGTTGGAATGGTTCACCTGACTACAAGTCTAACTTTACCACTAACTACAGCATGGGCGATCACAGATTCTCATGGAACATGAGCTACACAGCATCTACTTATGAAGATGATGATACTGGCCATTTAGATTCTTGGTTAATCCACAATATCAGCTACGTGTATGATGCAGGTAACTATGGTTCATTGTTATTAGGTGTTAACAACCTAACAGATGAAGATCCAGTACTGAGTTCTGTTGGAATATACGAAAACCCTGATCTATATAACAACTACGGTCGTGAATACCGTGCAAGTTATACTCTTAAGTTCTAATATTTAATTAGACATAAGACAAGAGAGGCTCCTTCGGGAGCCTTTTTATTTAGTTTATATTTACCCATGGTATTTTTGGCTTAGCTGTTTAACTCATAATGGAAAATAATTCAGATATCAATATTATTCCTTGTGAGTATATTTATGTGAAGGTTAGGTATCGTTGGCTTGAGTTAAACTCATTTTTATCAATTTATCTCATCCTGAGTTGAGATAATTAAGCAATACATTGTCATTAATTAAGGAGAATCAATGAATAATCACTGGAGTGAATATTGGCAGCAAGGACACACCACGTCATTCGGTGAGGCTTTATCTGGTAATTATGACGGCATATTGAAAAGTGTGTGGAAACCGATTTTTAATGGTTTAACTGAAAAATTTTTAGTTGTCGATGTTGGTACTGGTAATGGCTCATTACCTCTGTTACTTCGCGATGAATTATTAACCAGTGAATTAACCGGTAAGGTTGTTGGTGTCGATTTAGCAGAAGTTAGTTTAGCTAGCTCTGAAAACCAAAATAATCATAATATTGATATCGCCTTGATGTCTAATACTCGCTGTGAACAGCTCCCATTTGAGGCAAACTCCGTAGACCTTTATATATCCCAATTTGGTTTTGAGTATTCAAATGTCGAAAAATCTCTTCAAGAAGCAAATAGAGTCATAAAAAGTGATGGTCAGTTTGTTATTGTGTTTCACCATAAACGTTCGATGATCCTCAATCGAAACCGAAGAATTTTGAATTTAATACAGAAAAAAGAAGTCAATTTGCTTATAGAGTGTTTAGTCAAAATGGCTAATGCAATGGGCAATGTCAATAATTCGAAAGATGTTGATCGTATTAAAAAAGATCCACAATGTGAGAGCGTTAGAACAGAAATCAATCAATTGATTAAATCGCTAGTAATGTTTGATGACGCGGCAGCTCAAGATTGCGAGTTGATGCGCTTTGTGGCTCAATTTTTTAAAAATGGATTATTCTGGCCTGTTACAAAAAAGTTAGAGTTTATTGAATTTATTACAATACAAATGGATACGTTAAAATTACGTTTAACTGAATTGGTTGATGCATCTTTTGATGAATCAAAGTTAGCTATTTTTTTGGAAAAACTACAGCTCAATAATATGACGTTAAATGAACTTAAAATACTTAAGAATGATCAAGATGAAGTATTAGCTTGGTATTTGCATGCTTCAAAATTATTTTCATAATTAGAAAAAAGGTGAGGTTACAATAAAGTAACTTGGCCATTACTTTGTAAGCTATTGAATAAAAACAAATAAAAATTATCCCTTAACACTTAATTACTACATAATCATCTTGCACATGTTTAATTATTAACCTTTCATCAACATTCGCTCCTATAACGGCTCTTTCTACTAGTTTTTAAACTTTTCAAATGTTGACATAGGTCAACATTTTGTGGAATGATGCTAATGGGTCTGCGCCTTAATAGGTGCAGAAAAAGGAAGAAAAACTAACAATCACAAGAAAAAGACGTACTTAGTTGAAGTAACATTGATCACAATTTTAGATCATCGCTATTTCACAAAGTTGAACTTTTTAATTCACTTCAAATTGGTTGGGAACTATGTCCAAGGTAAGCAATAGAACAAAAATCGCTACTGCACTTGTTGGCGCTCTGGCTTTAGCTAGTAGCAACTTCGTTGTTGCAGATCCTCTAGCTGACGTTCAAAAAGCGGATAGTAGCCTTAATGCTGCTTCTGCTGCGTCACAACAGAAAGTCGACAAATATTTTGACCAAGCACAAGACATGCTTTTTGAGTATGGCAGCGTAGCTGATGAGCGTGAATCATTGAAAGCATACAATGATTACGTTGCAGGCTTGGTAGCTGATCAACAAAATTCACTTGATTTAATTCAAACTGATATCAATGGCGTTGATAAACTTCGTCAAGGTGTTGTGCCATTAATGTTTAAAATGGTCGATGCTCTAGAACAGTTTGTTAATTTAGATTTACCTTTTAATACGGAAGTTCGTCAGAACCGTGTTAAAAATCTAAAAGATATTCTTAATACTGCAGAAGTTACATTGGCAGAGAAATATCGTCTAATCCTTGATGCTTATAGCATTGAGCGTGAGTATGGTAATTTCGTTGCTGTACATACCGGTAAGCTAAGCCTTGACGGCAAAGAAGTGCTAGTTGATTTCTTTAATTTAGGCCGCGTTGCACTTTACGCACAAAGCTTAGATCAAAAAATAGCATGGATGTACGATGCTGATGCTAAGTCTTGGAACAAGTTAGACGACAGCTATCTACGCGACATTACTAAAGGTATCCGTATTGCTCGTAAGCAAGGCGCATTAGACCTATTCGCATTACCAATTCCTGCTGCGGAGACTGCACAATAATGAAGAAGTTAATTACATCAGTGCTAGTGGCTGCAACTTTCTCTTTAACGGCTGGTATGGTTTCTGCTGCAGATGCACCAAAAACCATTGATCAACTATTACAACAAGTTAAAGTTGATCGCGCTAATGAAGGCAAAACAAACGCTAAGCGTGAACAAGAGTTTCAAGCTGAACGTGGTGATAAAGCTGAATTACTTAAGCGCGAGAAAAATGCCCTTGCTGCTGAAAAGCAACGTGGTAAAGATTTAAACCAAGCATTTTTAGATAACGAGCGTAAAATTGCTCAGTTAGAAGAAGACTTAAAAACCGCACAAGGTGACTTAGGTGAGATGTTTGGTGTTGTTAAAGGTGAAGCCGGTGATTTCGCTGGTAAGCTAGCAGCATCTAACATTAGTGCTCAGTATCCAGGTCGCGATGCTTTTATTGCTGAACTTGGTGCGCGTAAGTCACTACCT
Source organism: Shewanella sp. SG44-6 (assembly GCF_014164185.1). Taxonomy (NCBI): domain Bacteria; kingdom Pseudomonadati; phylum Pseudomonadota; class Gammaproteobacteria; order Alteromonadales; family Shewanellaceae; genus Shewanella; species Shewanella sp. SG44-6. The sequence goes on from NZ_JACJER010000214.1 coordinate 4,028, forward strand.
AAAATTGAAGAGTTAGAGCAGTTTTGGGAAGCTCAGCTTTTTGAAATGGTTCAATCTGGTAAAGTTGTTAAATTCCAAGGTGACGTTACCGCGATCGATGGCAATGTTGAGACCACTTCTATTCACCGTGTAGGTCCTTTCAACTTAACTGCTGATGGTAAATATGTTGTTTACAAGCCAGAACTTGGTTTAATTCAACAGCTATCACAACAGCCAGAAGGTTACCAAGTTAGCGCAGTTGGTACATGGGAAGACACCACTTCAGGTGTAGCTCCTTTCTATATCGATCCTGCTCGTGGCGTGTTATTGAATATTTTCACTAACAAAGCTAGCTTAGAAGATCGTTTAGAAGCCGGTGGAACTATTGGTTATATCATTCTTGCTTTATTAGCATTGGGTGCATTAATTGCTATTGAGCGTCTAGTGACTCTTACTATCATTGGCGGAAAAGTTAACAGCCAACGTAAGAACATCGAGAAGCCTGGTAATAACGCTTTAGGTCGCATCTTAAAAGTGTATCAATCAAACAAAGATGTTGATGTTGAAACACTTGAGCTGAAACTTGATGAAGCGATATTAAAAGAAACACCTGCTTTAGAAGCGCGTATTTCTATCATCAAAGTTATCGCAGCTATTGCTCCTATGATGGGTCTATTGGGTACTGTTACCGGTATGATCGCAACCTTCCAATC
>NZ_JACJER010000215.1:0-4611 GCF_014164185.1 Shewanella sp. SG44-6
GCGGTGTATTTGGCCCATTAATGAGTGAATATGTTTTTGGTTACCTATTAAGCCATTATCGACAGCACGCCCAGTATACTCAACAGCAACATCAGCAACTTTGGCAGCCAGCTCAATACCGCACTTTACAAGGATTACGACTGCTGATACTTGGTACAGGTTCTATCGCTCAACACCTTGCTCGAACCGCTCATCATTTCGGTATGATTGTCAGCGGCCTCAATCGCCAAGGCGCGCTCGTTAATGACTTTGATCGTATCGATACCATAGATAAATTAGCAGATTACATACCTGTCGCTGATGTGATTGTGAGTGTATTGCCCAATACCCCACACACCACACATGTATTAAATGCTGCTAATCTGTGCTTATTAAAACCCGATGCCATGCTATTTAATATTGGCCGAGGCAACGCAATTGATTTGGCAGCGTTGCAAACTGAGTTAACACTATGCCCTCAGCGACGCGCGATTGTCGATGTATTCGAGCAAGAGCCTTTACCAGCTAATCATCCCCTGTGGCATTGCGATAACGTCACCATTACACCGCATATTGCTGCACCAAGCTTTCCTCAACAAGTGGTACAAATATTCACCGAAAATTATTGTCTTTGGCAGCAATCTAAACCATTACAATATATCGTCGACGCTAATCAAGGCTATTAAAAATAGCCGAGTTATCATGATTTAATCTTTGCTCTGTGAGTCAAAGATCAAATCATCATTCCACTTCGACTAAGTAACTTAAATTCCCGCCACTTGATCGCACTTAATAATGACATTAATACACCTTGAGCAACAATCATCAAAACCCTAGACAATTGATTCAATTAATATTCAAGCATATTTTTCTCATGCCATCTCAATATCTCATCACAGCGTGCCATTTTGATAAAAAAGTGAAGCAGATCAAACTGTATTAAAAATAATCATTCTTTGTGAAAAAAGTTATTGCCAATGATAACTGTTTTCATTTAGAATTAGATTACTTTCTTAGCCCTAGTCCATTTTGAATGAAGAGGCTTTCTCTATGTACGTTTGTCTTTGTCATGCCATTACAGATACTCAAATTAAAGCTGCCGTTAGCTTAGGTGACAGTTCACTGGCTGACGTAAAGAAACGTCTTGGCGTTGCAGACCAATGTGGCAAATGTGCCCGTATGGCAACTCAAATTATTCAGACTCAACTAGAGTACGAACCTAATTTTTATGAAGTGGCCTAATCCCCCGTCCACTTTTGTATAAAAAAATGCTGCTCATATGAGCAGCATTTTTTTATGCTTAAACGGGGTAATTTATTAACCGGGGAGCGGCTTAATGCCTCATACCCGATTAAGCTTATATGCCCAGATTATCGTCTTGAGCACTCTCGTCAAGCGGTCCCATCTCGACTTCAACACTGTCTACGCGCTGTAATCCTCGTGGTAATTTAGCCCCGCGACGGCCACGCTCACCACGATAATGCTCTAAATCACTTGGCTTCAAGGTTAGCTTGCGCTTACCAGCCCATAAGGTCACAGCCTTATCATGAGGTACTACATCAAGATGCAAGAGTAACTCTTCGCGATTTTTAGCACGATCGCTAGGAATACCAATGATTTTATTGCCTTTACCTTTTGATAACTGCGGTAAAGCATCCAAGCTAAACATCAGCATCCGACCTTCTGAGGTAATCGCTAACAAAGATTGATCGCCAGATTTATTAATTAACTTTGGCTGCATAACGCACGCATTTGATGGCAGGCTTAGCAGTGCCTTACCGGCCTTATTACGACTGACTAAATCTGGATAGGCGCAAATAAAGCCGTAACCGGCATCACTTGCTAATAAGAAAAATTGTTCATCCTCGCCCATCAATACATGCCGCATTGTCGCACTCGGTGCCATATTAAAGCGCGTCGTAATCGGCTCTCCTTGGCTACGGGCTGACGGCAACGTATGACTGTCGGTAGCAAATGCGCGACCGGTAGAATCAATAAATACCGCCGCTTGATTACTTTTACCCATCACACTACACAGGTAACTGTCGCCAGACTTATAAGATAAACCTTCTACATCGACGTCATGGCCTTTAGCACAACGTACCCAGCCTTTATCAGACAAGACAACAGTCACTGACTCTGTTGGGGTTAACTCCTGTTCAGTTAGTGCTTTGGCATCAATACGCTCAATAATTGGTGAACGACGATTGTCACCATAAGTCTCACCATCTTGAACTAACTCTTTTTTCACTAAGGTTTTTAAACGACGATCTGAGCTTAGCAATAACTCTAACTTATCGCGTTCTGCTGCCAGTTCATTTTGCTCTGCAGTGATTTTAAATTCTTCAAGCTTGGCTAAATGGCGTAACTTTAATTCTAAAATTGATTCGGCTTGCTTATCTGACAAGCTAAAGCGAGACATCAGCTCAGCTTTAGGTTCATCGTTAAAACGAATAATCTCGATCACTTCGTCAATGTTTAAAAACGCAATCATTAACGCTTCTAAAATGTGCAAGCGCGCTAATACTTTATCGAGACGATACTGTAAGCGGCGGGTAACTGTGGTAATACGGAACTCTAACCATTCTGTTAACAGCGTTTTTAACCCTTTCACTTTAGGGCGGCCATCGAGTCCCAACACATTTAAGTTAACTCGGAAGCTTTTCTCCAGATCCGTAGTCGCAAATAAATGGGTCATTAACTGATCGCAATCGACACGATTTGAACGCGGTACAATAATTAATCGCACTGGGTTTTCATGATCAGACTCATCACGCAAATCAGACACCATCGGCAACTTTTTCGCCTGCATTTGATTAGCGATTTGTTCTAAAATCTTGCCACTACTGGCTTGATGCGGCAATGAAGTAATGACAATCTCGCCCTGCTCTTCACTGTAAACCGCACGCGCTCTAATTGAACCACGGCCTGTATCATAAATCCGCTCAATATCCGCTCTAGGAGTGATAATTTCAGCTTCGGTTGGATAATCAGGACCAGGGACTAACTCCATTAACCGTGCTAATTCGGTTTTAGGGTTATCGATAAGCTCAATACAAGCTGCGACTAATTCGCGCACGTTGTGCGGCGGAATATCGGTTGCCATGCCCACAGCAATACCGGTAATACCATTTAATAATATATGCGGTAATCGAGCTGGTAAGGTTAATGGCTCTTTCATGGTGCCATCAAAGTTAGCCCCCCATTCGACAGTACCTTGACCTAACTCCGACAGTAATACTTCAGAAAACTTTGATAATCTGGCTTCGGTATAACGCATTGCAGCAAATGACTTAGGGTCATCTGGCGCGCCCCAGTTACCTTGACCATCAACCAATGGATATCGATACGAAAATGGCTGAGCCATTAACACCATTGCTTCGTAACACGCACTATCACCATGGGGATGATACTTACCTAAAACGTCACCCACAGTACGGGCTGATTTTTTGTGTTTAGATTGCGCTGATAATCCTAATTCGCTCATCGCATAAATAATACGACGCTGTACAGGCTTGAGACCATCACCAATATGCGGCAAGGCGCGATCCATAATCACGTACATGGAATAATTTAAATAAGCCCCTTCAGTAAAGCGCCTCAGCGGCATCTGCTCTACACCATCAAGGCTTAATTCAATCGCATCACTCATTATTTCATTTCCTGTGATTGTTCGGGTGCGTTATAAAACAAGCGGTAAATATTACCTTTTAGATCATCTGAAATGTACATGGCACCATCTGGCGCATTAATTACATCAAATGGACGTGCCACCGGAAATTCTCCATCCAAAAAACTCACCACGGTTTCACGTTTACTGACTTTGCCATCTGTAATATCAAGCATCACAATTTGATAACCGACTTTACTTGACCGATTCCACGAACCATTTTCAGCAACAAACAGCTGATTACGATAGCGCGGAGGGAATTGCTTGCCGCGGTAAAAACTTAATCCGGTTGCCGCTACGTGAGCGGGTAATTCAAATACTGGCAAGGTGATATTTAAATTTTCCGGCTTGTCATAGGCGGGTTCAACTACATCTGAGCCATGTAAATAAGGAAAACCAAAATGGCTGCCTTTAACGTCTAAACGGTTTATCTCATCAGCGGGAAGATTATCACCCATCCAATCTCGACCTAAATCGGCAAACCATAATTTGTTGGTATCGGGTGACCAATCAAAACCAATAACACTGCGAAGACCAGAAGCAATTTGTTCACTGGCTCCGGTATCGACATTAATCGCCAAAATACTGCCAAAGGGTGAAGCGGCTTCACACACATTGCATGGCGAACCAATGGATATATATAAACGTCCATCGGGTCCGAAATGCATTGAGCGAGAATACTTTTTATCTAAGCTTGGCAAATTCGCATACACTTCACGCGCACGGCTCGGACGGCGCAAACGAGATTCAATTTCTTCAAAGCGAATAATGCGATCGTCTTCTGTGACATAAAGCGCACCATCATGAAAGGCTAACGCTTCCGGATAGTCCAAACCTCTGGCAATCAAATAACGTTTATCAACTTGGCCATTTTGGTCACTATCAACTAGCGCATACACGGTGCCACTTTTTTGCGAACCGACAAAAAGAGTACCTTCATCGCCGACAGTTAATTGTTTAAT
>NZ_JACJER010000216.1:0-4481 GCF_014164185.1 Shewanella sp. SG44-6
ACACTAGCGCCACGAGATAAAAGGCTGGCAATAAAAAGCTAATATGTAACAACACCTTTAGCCAAAACAGCCCTCGAGCACTTATGCGCATTAGTAAAACTTCCTCAGGTCAATATTTTTATACAGGTCGGCGACTGAATCGCCATAACCATTGAACATTTGTGTCGGAATACGTTTCGCTGAGAAAAGGCCACCCTCCCCAATACTGCGCTCAGATGCTTGTGACCAACGTGGATGATCAACCTCTGGATTGACATTGGCATAAAAACCATACTCACTCGAAGCTAATTGATTCCAACTCGTTGGTGGCTGCTTATCCATCACGCGGATTCTCACTACTGATTTAATGCTCTTAAAACCGTATTTCCAAGGCACGACTAAGCGGATAGGCGCACCATTTTGTGGCGGCAAGGTTTTACCATATAAACCGACGGCTAAAAACGATAAGTCATTCATCGCCTCTGCAACCGTTAAGCCTTCAACATAGGGATAATGGATCCCACCACCCATTAAGCGACTCTTTTGTCCGGGCATTTGCTCCGGATCAAACAAGGTCTCAAAAGCAACGTGAGTCGCGTTACTTTGCACCCCAGCTTGTTTAAGTAAACTGGCTAACGAAAAGCCCACCCAAGGTATCACCATCGACCAAGCCTCAACACAGCGTAAACGATAAGTGCGCTCTTCAAGAGCGAAACGGGTCGTCAACTCATTAAGGTCTAAGGTAATCGGCTTATCAACCAAGCCATCAATGGTCAGTGTCCAAGGATCAACCTTAAAGTTTTGCCCATTGTCATAGGGATCGGATTTACTGGTACCAAATTCATAGAAGTTATTATGACGAGTCACCTTATCTTCTGGGGTTTTCGGATTGGATAACACAAACTTAGCGGGAGTTGTATATTGCAGACCTTGAGTCACAAAAGGATGTTGCGCTTTTTGCTCGCCAAATAAATCAAAAATACCTGCTTGAACTTGACCAGGCAAACTGGCTCCCAACGCTCCTAACCCAAGTGCTTTGATAATGTTACGGCGATCATTAAATACCGATTCGGGAGTCACTTGGTTATCAGGAATATGCCAAGCCGCACGTTGTTGTATGCCTTGAGTAAAGCGTTTTTTACCGGTCATAAATCACCTCAATAAAATATTTTTCGACAGCAAAGTATTACCATAATCTGCCATACTTATCTCAATAGACAGGTAAAAACCTATTTTTATTTCAGAATATGACTAAAAAAAACCAAAAGGCCGTCAACCTTTATCGATTGCCGAAATGGTGTCACTGCAAATGCTATACGAACCTATATAAGGGTTAGGTTTAAATTTAATCATTAACAATAATATTTGATTAAATCCTCAGTTTACCTCTTGCAGCGGATTATTAGCCGTGCGACCCTTAACCATTATTTTCTATCGGTTTTTGTTATGCCTTTTGCAGTGTCGTTAACTCCTCCTCAAATTGCAGCTTTGATTGCTGTCGCGTTTGTTGCCTTTCTCATTGGCGCCCTAATCAATCAACGATTAACTCGTAAACGATGGGAGCAACTTAAGCTTCAACATGAACAGCAAACGCTTCAACAACTCAATGAAGTCCAAATTGAAATGTCCAGATTACAAGATAATCTCGATGATAAAATTGATCACAGTAATCATCTGCAAAGTAAAATTGAAGATCTGATTGGCCAACTGTCTAGCGCAGAAACCAAAGCAGATCGGGTTAGTCTTGTTGAACAACAAATGGTTGATATTCAACATCGTTTAATGGAATCACAGCTCAATTTAGCGAAGTCTAATGCAGTGCAACAAACGATTCTGGTCAAAGCTGAAACTGAGCAAAAATCATTACAAGATAAAATAGCCTTACTCGAATCTGCTGAAGAACGCCTTAAACTGCAATTTGAAAACCTGGCAAATCGAATTTTCGAAGAACGCAGTGAAAACTTTAAACAACAAAATGTCTCGCAAATAGACGGTGTTATCGGGCCGCTGAAACAACAATTAGAAGGCTTTCGACGTCAAATTCAAGAGTCGTACACCCATGAGCAATCTGAGCGTAGCGCGTTAAAGCATCAATTAGACAATTTGCGCGATCTCAACTTAAAAATGAGCCAAGATGCCATTAACCTGACCAAAGCGCTTAAAGGTGACAACAAGCAGCAAGGTAATTGGGGCGAAGTGATTTTAGAACGCGTATTACAAGAAAGTGGTTTACGCGAAGGCCATGAGTATCAAACACAGCAAGATTTAAAAGACGATAATGGCAAGCGTTTTAAACCCGATGTTATCGTGCATTTGCCTGAGCAAAAAGACGTGGTAATTGATGCAAAAATGTCGCTGGTCAGCTATGAGCGTTACTTTAATAGCGAAGATAAAGACATTCGCGACCAGGCAATAAAAGAACATGCGTTATCAATTAGACAACATATTAAGGGTCTTGGCCAAAAAGATTATCATAAGCTGCATGGGCTGAAGAGTTTGGACTATGTGCTAATGTTCATTCCGATTGAGCCAGCATTTTTACTGGCCATTGAATATGATCCAAGCCTAGTTAACTTTGCCTTAGAGCAAAATATTATGCTGGTGAGTCCAACCAACTTATTAGTAGCTTTGCGCACCATCAACAATATATGGCGTTATGAGTACCAAAACCAAAATGCGCAAAATATCGCTAAACAAGCCAGTCGTATTTACGATAAATTATGCGGTTACCTTGAAGACATGGAAAAGCTTGGCCGGGCCTTAGACACTGCAGACAAAAGCTATCAAAGTGCCATGGCAAAATTATCCTCAGGTAAAGGCAATGTCATTAGACAAGCACATTACATGCAGCAATTAGGTGTCGATACCAGCAAGCAGTTAGATAAACAATTGCTCAACCGGGCACTAGATGAATCAGTCGAAAAACACACTAGTGATAGTGAATTGCAATAATAAGTAATAATTAATCTTTATTTAATCAATAAGACTAATAGTGATTTAACAACGTACAACGACTGTTTAGCAAAAGCATTAATCACCCATTCTTTTTAGGAAACAAATTACTGTGGCGGAGATCCTTATTTAAATGCGTAACACTTGGGCAAACATGTTAATGGCTAGCGCATTATTATTCAGTACATCATTGGCCTTTATAAGCCAAGCTAATGCGCTGACCTCACAACAGCAACGCTATCTTGATGCTCGTCAAGCACTGGATAAAAACCAGCTGGATAAGTATCAAGCATTACGCAAAAAATTAGCCGATTATCCATTAACGGTTTACCTCGACTACCACGCAACCATCGACAGCATAGTGCAGTCTCCAGGTAGCATAGCACTCAATGCTATCAACAAATTTGATACTACACCGCTGTACAATAATGCCCGTTATCGCTATCTGCTTAACGCAGGTAAAAAACAACGTTGGCAAGACTTTCTGGTGATATCACCAGACACGCCTAATGATATCCGTCTGCAATGTTATTACTACCAAGCACAACTTGATGCGGGTAATAAAGAGATGGCATACAAAGGTGTAGAACGCATATGGGTTTATGGCTATTCACGTCCTAAAGAATGTGATGCGGTGATTAATCAATGGACTAAAGCGGGCTATCGCACCCAAGAACTTATCTGGGCCCGCATGCTACTTAGTTTCGACGCTGGCCAATCCAGTTTACTCAACTATTTGTCTCAAAAAATCACCCAACATGATGACGAAGCCAAACTATTATTGTCAGTGTATCGCGACCCAAATAGCTTACGGCACATGAAAAAATTTGCCAGCTCAAAACCTATCATAGGTGATATTGTTGATGCCGGATTGCGTAAACTGGCCTACAAGGATTTACATCAAGCAATTAAACTGTATGTAAAATATCAAAAATTAGATCGATTCAGTGACTTTGGCGGACGCCAACTTAATCGCTATTTAGTTCGCCGAGCACTGATCAAGCAAGACGATAAATTAGTGTCACACATTGACACCATGTTGCCATTACTAAAGTCTGATGATTTATATGAAATGCGCTTACGCTGGGCCATTCGTCAACAGGACTTTACGACAGTAGAGAAGTATTTAGCCTTGTTAAGCGATCAAGGTAAAGCTGATCCTCGTTGGCAATATTGGCAAGCTAAGATGACCTCTAGCCATGACAAAACCCGTGCAACACAACTGCAGTTGACCTTAAGTGGCGAACGTAACTTTTACGGCTTTAATGCCGCAGAAGCGCTCGGTAAACCTTTGGCGATGAATGATAATAACTTAGCACCCAATCCAGAATTGCAAGCTAAGTTAAATCAAGATCCCGGCCTTGCTCGCGTGATTGAATTAATGGCTTTAGATAAGCAAATTGATGCTCGTAATGAGTGGTTGTATTTAATGCGCCGCCATAACAGTGACATGACGGCACAATACGGTTTGTTAGCCTTAAAAAACGGTTGGCATGCATTGAGCGTTGAATCAAGTATTCAAGGTAAGTTATGGGATTCACTGGCACTGC
>NZ_JACJER010000217.1:0-4422 GCF_014164185.1 Shewanella sp. SG44-6
GCGTGGCCGCCGTCGCCAATGACTTTGAAGCCCTGGCGAACGTGCACAATTTAGTCGTCGGCGCCTCAGATGGCGTCAACACCACCAACATTAACGTCACCCTCACTGAGCTTGATGTCAATGAAGCGCCTGTTATTGATGATTACAGCAGCACTATTAACGATTCGATTGCCAATGGCACTAGCGTATATGATGTGAATGATGCCAACACAGGTAACGATACCGATATTGATAGTGATAACTTAACTTACTCTTTCATTCTAGCTAATGGATCGAGCAGCTTAATTAGCGAAAATGGTGCATTTATTATTGATGCTCAGACTGGTGTCATTTCTGTTAATGACACGACACAAATTAACTATGACAATGGTAGCCAAATTAGCCTAACCGTTAAGACAAGTGATGGCAGCTTAAGTGATACTGCAATTGTGACCTTTGATCTTAATAACGTTGATGCTAACGATGACCTTCCTGGATCATCATATTCAGTGACCACAGGTTCTAATACCGCTTGGACTATTCCACAGTCTAATGGCGAGAATCTAATGACGATATCCGCTCGTAATGCTGATGGTTCTATGGGTGTATTAAACTATGAACCTGGTAATAATTTGCTCGGAGTAGCAGGATCTCCACGCAGCTCAGACCAAATTACTGGACAAATTGAATATAACTCAGCGACAGGCACCTCAGAGTCGGTTGTCATTGATTTTAATGGCCTAGTAAATAAAGCTGAATTCAGTGTTTCTAACCTGTTTTCAGATGAAAATAATGGCGAACAAGGAATTTGGAAGGCTTATTATAATGGCCAACTAGTCGCAAGCGACACATTCAAGACGGACGCTGGCAATGTGGGGACTTTCAATATTGACACTGGTAATATTGTCTTTGACCAATTAGTGTTTGAAGCAACACAGACAATTAATGAAGCAACGAATGGTAGTGTCTTAAGTGACTCATCTGATTACTTCTTAACCGGCATTACCGCGTCTGGTCCAGCTATTATGGGCACTTATATGGTCTCTGAAGATGGCGTGCTATCTATTACAGATACTAGCCTAGGCCTATTAAATAATGACTCTGATGCGCAAGGTCATACATTTACGCTAACAGGGGTGAATGGTGCAACAGTTACAGATGGTCAGATTGTTTTGCTAGATAGTGGCGCACTACTGACCATACACAGTGATGGTACCTATTCTTACGACACCAATAATGCATTTGAATCACTAACGGCTGGGGAGCTGTCAACTGATACCTTTACCTACACAGTAACAGATCAATATGGTGCTACAGATACAGCAACTGTGACTATAAATATTGTGGGAGAATCTGATCCTAGCTCAACTTATGTGAGCTACACCGGAAATCCTAACGATGACACGATTCAAGGAACAAACAATAACGATGTTATCGTTAGTGATCTGCAGTCGATAAAAATAGTTGATGGTGAATCTTACAATATTGCCTTCATTGTCGATACTTCTGGAAGTGTAGGTCGTACTCAGCTCGATATCATGAAAGCTCAGTTAACCTCAGTGTTTGATACGCTAAAAGCAAGCATAGGTGGTACGCATTCAGGCGTAGTGAATATTCTGTTAGTGGATTTTGATACTGGCCTTCAAGCTTCAGTTCCAGTCAACTTAGCTGACACCAATGCTCTTACGTTATTAGCCGCAGCACTCAATGCCATGGCTTCTGGTGGTAATACAAATTATGCAGCAGGCTTTGATGCTGCAACAAGGTGGTTCAACAGTTTAAGTGGTGGTGAAAACTTAACCTACTTTATTACCGATGGTTATCCTAATACCAATTCGAGTAGCGCTCCTGCAGCTTTTGCTAATTTGAATGCCATTTCAGATATCGAAGCTATCGGGATCGGCAACGGCATTAATTATACTACTCTACAAAATTATGATTCTAACAATACTCCAGTAACTGGTGTTAATGCTAACAACCTTGCCTCTGTTATTTTGGGTACTGAAACACAGTTACTTCAAGGTGATGATAATGTTGATGGTGCTGCTGGTAATGACATTATCTTTGGTGACTTGGCCCAGTTTGCTGGTATAACGGAACAAGGCTATCTCGCTTTACAAAGCTATGTTGCAGATAAAACAGGCCAAAACATTGCCGATATTGATGTAAGTGAAGTACATGATTACATTCGTGAACATGTAAATGAATTTAATATCAATAATCAATATGACGGTAACGATATTTTAAATGGCGCAGCGGGTAACGATATCATTTTCGGCCAAGGCGGCAATGATGTTATCTACGGTGGCGAAGGTAATGACGTGCTTATCGGTGGTTTAGGTAATGACACACTCATTGGTGGTCTGGGTAATGACACTTTTGTATGGTCTAAGGGCGATACTGGTACCGATACGATTAAAGACTTCGAAGTTAACAATGACTCTCTTCATATCAGTGATTTATTACAAAATGAACAGAACGGTAACTTAGAATCCTATCTTGAATTCTCGTTCAGTAACGGCAGTACGACAATTTCTATCGATGCCGACCTTAATGGCACTGTTGACCAATTGATTGTACTCGATGGTGTAGACCTATCGCATGAATACGGTAGCAATGATGAGGGCGTGATTATTAACGGTTTGCTTAATGATGGTGCACTTATTGTTGATACTGCAACAGCCAACCCAGCTCCGTCACCAGGAACCACTCATGCTGATCTATTTGATCAACATAATGGAAATATTATTCCTTAATAACAACACATTGACTGCGCCACATAGTATCATGCGGCGCATATTTGATAATTCTAACAATAATATTAAGGATAAAGATTAGGTGCCTAAAACTGCGTCTAACACAAGTGAGCAATGGACTATTTCGGCTGCCCAACGGGTAACGGTTGATCCTTTACTCGACTGTCTAGTGTTATTAACTGAACATTTTGGCAACCCTTGCTCAATAGATTCTCTTGCGGCAGGACTTCCGCTGTCTGGTGCAGTCATCACACCTGATTTAATCCCTCAAGCGGCTGGTAGAGCTGGATTATCAGCGAAGTTATCACGAAAAGATTTAAATCAAATTTCCAAAATTTTATTGCCTTGTATCTTATTATTAAAAGATAAAAAGGCATGCATTTTAAGAGAAATAGATCTAGAGCAAGACAAGGCAATTATTCAGTTACCCGAAACCGGTGGTGAAGATACTCTAACAATCGAAGGTTTAGAAACTCTATACGTCGGCTATTTATTTTTAGTTAAACAAGATTATCGCGGTGATAAAAGTTTTGATGTTCATCTACATGACAGCAAAACACATTGGTTAATGCAAAGCATCAAAGACTCTGCTCCTATTTACCGAGATGCGCTTTTAGCATCAGTATTAGTTAACCTTTTTGCATTAGTTTCACCACTCTTCATTATGAATGTGTATGACAAAGTGGTGCCCAATCTTGCATTTGAATCACTTTGGGTTTTAGCCATAGGTGCCAGTATTGCCTATATATTCGACTTTATTATGCGGCAGTTACGAAGCTATTTAATCGATATTGCAGGTAAAAAAGTCGACATTATTGTTTCATCAAAACTATTTGCAAAAGCCATTGGTATTCCACTGTCAAAACGCTCGCCAAGTGTTGGCGGTATGGCAAGACAACTAGGTGAGTTTGACAGTATTCGCGAGTTTTTAACTTCGGCCACCATAACTGCATTGGTTGATTTGCCGTTTGCACTATTATTTGTGCTCATCATCTATATTGTCGCGGGTGATTTAGCCATCATCCCAGTAATTTGCAGCTTAGTTATTATTGCGGTGACCTTTTATCTTCAACCTAAACTAAAACAAGCCATTGAAGAAAGTAATCGTTTTGCTAGCTTAAAGCATGGACATTTAATAGAAAGTTTAACCGCATTAGAATCAATTAAAGCTAATGGCGCCGAAGGCTTAGTGCAGAAAAGCTGGCAACAAATGATCGGTCATACTGCTAACTGGCAACTTAAAACTAAAAAGCTATCCAATTATGTGACTAATATTGCTAACTTCATGGTGCAATTAACTGTTGTCATGGTCGTGATACTTGGTGTGTACAGATTAGCTGACAACGAAATCTCTATGGGTGGGATCATTGCTGCAGTCATGCTATCTAGCAGAGCCATATCACCGATGGCACAATTAGCAGGCTTAATTACTCGTGGTAATCATACAATAAGTTCACTGCGCCAACTAGACGCTATCATGGAACAAGAAGATGAGTTTGAAGACAAAGGAAATCTAGCCAGTAAAGAACGGTTTATGGGCAAAATTGAAGCTGATAATATTAGTTTCAGCTTTCCAGGATCGGAAAAACCAAGCTTACACCCTTTCTCGATCAGTACACACCAAGTATCACGACCATGACAACAGTTAATTGCACCATGAAGTTAGCAATATTAGTCACATAATTGG
>NZ_JACJER010000218.1:0-4268 GCF_014164185.1 Shewanella sp. SG44-6
AGTATCTAGGTGCAGTTCCAATTTGTCAGACTATGGGTACATTTTATGTCAGAGTATAGTTATATCTTTTCGGTAAGTTATTGAAAGCTGAAAGCTGCCTATGTCAGACTTTGCTTCCAGCGACAATTGATGTTGTCGCTGAACCCATATACTGGTTTTAGCGACATGAGCCAATTAAAGCGAAAGTGGTTCAATCGTGGTTTTACTATGATTATCAGGCTCAACCGTTATTGGTCCCGCGATCTGAGTTGCTGCTTGTGGTGATATTCGTTCAGGAAACCACTTTTTTACAATAAGCTCGAACTGGCCATTTTGTTTAACCGTATCAAATGCATGTCGCATCATTTCGAGTAATTCAACCCGAGTATCTTTATGGGTTGCTATACCTAGCTCGATGTTATTAATAACATACGCAATGGTGAAATCAGACCGTTTAAGCCCCAATGCCTTTATTGAGCCGGATAGGCCGATATCATTATTATTGACTAAATCCACTCGATCATAATAAAGCATTTTTAGGGCTTTAGTTTGGTTTGCAACCAAATAGACATTTGGGTGTTCATGTTGAATGTTGAGACTCTCTAGTGAAATGTCGCTTCTTGGTAACGCCAGCGTGTATCGATTAATATCTTGTTTGTTAACGATATTGATGTCAGCTCGAGAGGTCTTTTTGTAAATAACATTTCGCACCGTGTGAAAATCACCTATCCATTTAAACAGTTGTAAACGTTTTTCGGATTTACCTATCGAAAAAATAAATGTATCAGGATTTTTTGCGGCATTTTTATATGCTCGGCTCCAAGGCATGATTTGAATATTAATATCAAAATCAAGGTATTGCTGGGTAGCATGTAACACATCAATCGAAAAGCCAACCAATTCTCCATGAGAATTTAGCGACTGAAATGGAGGATAGCTTTCGGTGTAAAAAGTGATAGCTGGTCTGGCATTTGAAATCGGCGAATTGAAAAATGTAATGATGAAAATCACCACAGATAAGTAACGCAACATAAATAACAGCACCTTAGATTAAGGCTTCCATGCATTTCATCTCCGTAATAGTGACAAGCCTAACATATTGTTATTATTTTGTGACAATTAAGCTGTTGAGTCGTTAGCTAATTAATCTTTGTGGAGATCTAGCCCAGAGTACTTTGCTAAACAATATACTCATCTGCCCACTCTTTTAAGCGCTCTAAAATATCCAATGCCGTGCGACCAAGATCGGTAATACTATAAGACACAGCAATAGGACGATCACTAATCACATGGCGAGTCACCAGTCCTTGGGCTTCTAATTCTTTCAGGCGTTGATCGACCATTTTTTTACTTGCCCCGCCTAACATGCGCGACAAATCATTAAATCGCACTGGACCATCTTGCAAGTGCCATAATATCGATGCTTTCCATTTTCCACCTAATACCCGCATACCACGCTCGACCGAGCAAGGTTCAGCACAAGCGTTGATAACTTTTTTTTGACCGTTAGTCATTGTTTCAATTTTAGTTTTCATCAATCTAACCTAGGTTACTAAAAGTATACTGGTTGCTTTTGTATTCCATTGTATCAAAATAGACAGCAATTAGACTAGCGTCACTTTAGTACCATTAAGGAATGTTTCTCCATGGCAGTATTAATCTCTTACGATCCCGCGAGTTATCATAAAGTCGATGGCGGAGAACACATTGAAGCCACAGCGGTAGGTCGCGTAGAAACAACCAGCATCGAGCAGTTGCCAATAGTGATAAGCAATGCGCAAGTTGCTCAAAAAGCTTGGGCAAGTTTGCCATTAGTTGAACGGCAACAGTATGTGGTTAAAGCGTATCAACAATTACACGCAGTGCAAGATGAACTGGCAACACTCATTGGCCAAGAAATGGGCAAAGATTATCGCCGTGCCACCTATGAAGTGGGCGGTACATTACAAAATGCAGGCTATTTTGCCAGTGAAATAGGCGATGCATTAGCCACTGAGCAAGTTGATAATCGTACTGAATTACAATACCGTCCTTTGGGTGTTGTAGCCGTCATTTCGCCCTGGAATTATCCGATAGCCATGGCCAATAACTTACTGATGCCAGCACTTATAGCGGGCAACAGTGTGATATTAAAGCCATCTGAACAAACTCCGCTGGTGGCCGAATTATTTATTAATACCCTTAATAAGGTGCTACCACAGCATGTGCTGCAAGTGGTTCAAGGTGATAAAGCCCTTGGCCAGGCACTGGTTGCTGCAGACATTAATATGGTGGCATTTACCGGGTCTATGGCTGCAGGTAAACACATTATGGCTAATGCCTCATCGGGTTTAAAACGTTTAGTAATGGAGCTTGGCGGCAACGATCCTATGATTGTGATGGCTGGTGCCAATATGGATGCCGCGGTGCGTTTTGCGGTGGCAAGCTCGTTTGAAAACGCTGGGCAGATGTGCACTTCCACAGAACGAGTATATGTAGACCAGCAAATTGCCGATGAGTTTGAACAAAAAGTGGTGGCCTTAGCCAGCCGTTATCGTGTGGGAGCATGGGACGCTGCGAATGTGAATATTGGCCCGATAGTGAATCCTACACAGCACCAAAAAGTACTTGAGCAGTTACAAGATGCTACAGCCAAAGGCGCGAGTATTTTATTAGGTAGTGATCACTATGAACTACCGTTTATTCAACCTACAGTTGTGACAGATATTACTCCTGAAATGCTGCTAGAACGTGAAGAAACCTTTGGCCCTGTAGTGGCTATGAGCCGTTTTAGTGATATTGATGAAGCCATTAGTCGCGCTAATAACAGCCACTATGGTTTAGCTGCTGTGGTGTTTGGTGGCCAAGGCGCTAAAGCCGTTGCCGAACAACTTGAGGCTGGCATGGTTGGGGTTAATCAAGGTGCTGGTGCTGGCAATGCGCCATGGGTAGGAGCTAAGCAAAGTGGTTTTGGTTTTCATGGCACTGCAGCAGGGCATCGCCAATTTGCTCAAGTGCGAGTGATGAGTTATTAATTTTTGCGGTTAGCCACACTTATTCGTAAGCAGTTATTTTTTAGTAAATAATGTTTATTAAACAATAACTCTCACACTTTTTTAGTTAAACATTGCTAGCCCATTTTATGGTTAAAGGTATAAATACATGAACACAGCAAAAGTAAATTCAGATTATTTTGTGGTGGCACTAGAACCCGGCGCTGAACATCCGGCATTGCCGACATGGGCTAATCATCACGCTAATGTGGCTGAGCTTAATGAGGCAAAGTTGACCGAAACTGAGCGTGCTAACGTGAGTAAAAAAATGTTAGCCGAAGTGCCAGGTGCGTTTCAATTATTGAATGTATTGACGCCAGATGAGTGTAAACGGCTAATTTCAGTGAGTGAGTCGATGGGCTTTTTACCCGACGCCGCGGTGTCATTACCACGCAATGTACGCCATAACGACAGTTTAACCTGGGTGGTTGATAACACCACTGAGCAAGTTATTTGGAATAGAGTTAACCATCTTATGGATGATAACTTGGGCATTTTTGCTGGTAAAGCAGCCTTGGGACTCAATAATCGCTTTCGTTTTTATCGCTATAATCAGGGTGATTTCTTTAAGCCGCATTCAGATGGTTCGTGGCCGGGAAGCCAAGTTATAGACGGTCAGTTAGTGCGAGATGCTTTTGGCGATCGCTACAGCCTGTTGACATTTTTAATCTTACTGACAGAAGACTTTGAAGGCGGTGCAACGCGCTTTTTAGTTAATGCCGACAACCCAAGTTTACCAGCAAAACATGGCGATAATATGCGTCAAGTTGACGTGCGAACGCCAGCGGGAAGTGTATTGTGTTTCCCACATGGCATGCATCCGCTGCATTGCATTCATAGCTCAGAGCCTATTTTTTCTGGGGTTAAATACATTATCCGCACCGATGTGTTGTTTGAGTTATAACACTGGCCATCAACACGGGTTAGCTTATTGATAAGCTAATCCGTTAGTTAAGCGCTATATTTTTAATGAAATAATGTACAAGGTTCGCTCTACTCAAGCCTTTGTGAACTTTTCCTTCTTGCTTAATCCTCGCTGAACGAAGTCGATGTTCGTAATCCGTCATATATTTCTGCTCAATATAAACCCGCTGTTATCAAATTCACTCGTGTGTCACTTTCTGCAATAAACTTCTATAAAACTTATCGAATAAGCTTGCTCGCCAACGTGGCTATTGTGACAGCGCATCCTTGGCAAACTCAACTGTCAGCGCTAATGGCAAGGATAACATTTACGCTAATGTTGACCTCATGGAG
>NZ_JACJER010000219.1:0-3956 GCF_014164185.1 Shewanella sp. SG44-6
TATGAAATAGTGCAAATAATGACCTCGCCCACGCTGAAGATGGGTAGACTGAGCCGAGTTTATAGACAAAAAAACCGACAGCCAAATGGCTGTCGGTTTTTTGTAACACACGAAGAGATTAGCTTAAGCGATAACGCAATACTTTTAATGATTTCTGTTCATCGATATCGGCAAAAATATGCGGATTAGCAATTCTTTCAATATAGGTAAGCTGTGGCGCCGTATTTGCCACTTGTTGCATCAAAAAATCACACCCTAGTTCTGGCGCATTTAAGCACAATAACACTTCGCCTTGAGGCGCCAGTAAGTCTGGCAGGCGTTTGAGTAGACGCTCATAATCTTTAGTGGCAACAAAACTGCCGCGTTGATTACTTGGAGGATCGGCCACAATCAAATCATACGGTCCAAGCTTAGTTAATTTACCCCAAGACTTAAAAATATCGTGGCCTAAATAACGCGCCCCTGCAGGTAAGTCATTTAACACATGGTTTTGCTTACCTATGCTTAATGCACCTTTACTCATGTCCATGTTGACAACTTCATCTGCGCCGCCTTGCAAAGCCACTACCGAAAAGCCACAAGTATAAGCAAATAAATTAAGTACCTTTTTATGTTTTGCGTGTTGTTTCACCCATGCTCGGCCGTTGGCCATATCTAAAAATAAGCCGTGGTTTTGACCGCGTAATAAATGCACTAAGAAACGCGCACCGTTTTCAGTCACTATATGCTGCTCTGGTACTTCACCATGCAATAACTCACTCAATGTTTGGCCACCATGACGGTATTGGTAGACTAAATTAAGTGTTTCAGTTGGTCGTTGTTGCTGCCAAAGTGCCACTATGGCAGCAACTAATTCATCGAGTTGCTCACTTTCGAGCATCTTAAAACTGGTAAGCAATAATACCGGCTTGTACCAATCTAAACACAGGTGTTCATCGCCCGCGAATAACCCACCACGACCGTGAAATAAACGGCAAACATCATCGCCGAATGTCAAATGTGGAACTGCTTGTAAAAAACCTTTCATACACTCTCTTAACTCAATAAACTAAATACAATCAATAGGGTTATGCATCTTTCGTTGATGCCTTGGCAGCATTCTCCACGTCATGGTCATTTGCAACGTCATCAGTGACATCACTATCGGCATGATGTTTATCAGCGTCACTCGATACGGTTGCTGTTTCAGTTTCAGTTTCAACATTATGGCTTGATTCACTGGGTAATTCATCGACATTATCTGACAATAAAGTCGCTAGCCAACTGCCAGACTGGCTCGATTCTAGACCAATTTTAACAATCATGGTTAAGGGAACCGACAACAACATGCCGACAGAGCCAAGCAACCAGCCCCAAAAAATCAATGATAAAAAAACCACCAAAGTAGACAAGCCTAAACCACGGCCCATAAAACGGGGTTCAATCACATTGCCCATCACCATATTGGTCCCCACATACAATAAGCCGGTAATACCTGCGGCGCCGGGACCCATTTGAATAAAAGCCAATAACACAGCAGGAATGGCCGCAATAATAGAACCAATATTTGGAATATAGTTAAACAGAAAAGCAATCACCGCCCATAACAAAGCATAGTCAACGCCAATGATTGTCAAACCGATACCAACAACCACTGCTGTTGCTAAACTAACCAGGGTTTTAATCACCATATATTGATTAACCGACTGCAAAAACTTGTCGATTTGCTTTAAACGCTTATCTGGAGCATCGAGGGCTAAATGAAACTTTCTAGGCATTGATTGCGCTTCAAATAACATAAACACTATGGTCAAAATAATCAGGAATAAATTGGCCATCACATTACCGACACCAGAGAGCATGTTGGTGGTCATGGATAACGCCATGCCAGGATCAAAGTAGTCGAGCACCTTTTGCTTTGAAATCTGAATATTAAAGTCTTTGAGTTTTTCAAGGATCCAGGCAAATTGTTCAATCAATTGCTCTCGATACTTAGGCATTTCCTTTGAAAACTCAGTCACTGAACTACCCACTAAACTGGCCAGCCATAACCCCATTAACACTATAAAGCCCATTAATAAGATGATAGATAGCCATTTAGGAATATGATAACGCGTCATCAACACTATCGCAGGATTACAAATTACCGCTAAAAATGCGGATAATACAAAAGGTACGACTATCGGACTGGCCGTTTTTATCCCCGCTAAAATAATCACCACACAAGCCATTACCACAAAACTGCGCACAGCCACTGGAGATTGTTGTATTCCTTTCATAGGCCGAAAAATCCTTATTATTGCTTATTAAAATGATTCTATATGCTAAGCTGAACTCAGTAACATATTGCAAACTAAGTTAAAATTTGTTGTCGATTCGTATATCAGTTGATGGCAATATTGGCACATCACCACTTTCAGGGATCCACTGACATTATATGAAACCAGAAACCGCTATTATACGCATTAAAAACTTACGTTTACGTACTTATATCGGCATTAAAGATGACGAAATCAATAACCAACAAGATGTCATCATTAACGTAGTAATTCATTATTGTGCCGATAAAGCCCGAAATAGTCACAGTGTCGAAGATGCATTGAATTATCGCACTATCACCAAAAAAATTATTGCTTTAATTGAAAATAATCGCTTTTCATTACTGGAAAACTTAACCAACCAAACCCTCGCCATTGCCAGTGAACATGACTGGGTTGAATTTGCCAGCGTCGAAATCGATAAACCCCATGCACTGCGTTTTGCAGACTCAGTGTCGATGGAGTTATGCTATCAAAAGCCCCAGTAACCACCATGGTATGCGCACAATGTGATCACATTTTAAGTTTACCATCGTATATTGCAATATAGAGTAAAGGGGAGTTTAGATGAAAATATTAATCACTGGCGCAACAGGGTTTGTTGGCAAACAGTTAGTCAAATCACTGAGTGACCACCAGCTAGTAATATTGACGAGAAATATTAATAACAGCAAAAACATTCTTGGCAGCCATCATCAGTACTGGCAAACGCTGGCAGACAAATCAGACCTTAACGATATAAATGCTGTGATTAATCTTGCTGGCGAACCGATAGTCAATAAACGTTGGAGCAATAAGCAAAAGAAACTGATCTGTGACAGTCGTTGGGATATCACCACGGCGTTAACTCAGCTTATCCGCAAAAGCACCACCCCACCGCATACTTTTATTAGCGCTTCAGCCGTAGGGTATTATGGCAGACAGGGTGATACCCCTGTGGATGAAACCAGCGGATTTCATGCTGAATTTAGTCATGATATTTGTCAAGAGTGGGAAAACCTTGCGCTTCAAGCTCAATCGCAACAGACCCGAGTGTGCATCACCCGAATTGGGATTGTGCTCGGTAAAAATGGCGGCGCATTGGCGAAAATGTTACCGCCCTTTAAGCTCGGTTTAGGCGGCCCAATAGGCAATGGCGAACAAGGTATGAGCTGGATCCACATTGATGATTTAATCAAACTATTTAGCTACTTACTCAATAATTCGAACTCACAAGGCATTTATAATGCAACGGCACCTCAACCTGTGAGTAATGCCGTATTTGCTAAAGCGCTAGGTAGCGCACTAAGCCGTCCTGCCAAAATAACTACGCCACCATTAGCGCTAAGACTAGCCATGGGTGAAATGTCAGAGTTGCTCACTACAGGCCAATTTGTATTACCTAAACGAGCTTTGGCGGCAGGATTTGAGTTTCAATACACTGACATCAACAGCGCATTACAACAGGTGGTCAATTCAGCAAACTAGGGCCCCGTCCCTAAACTAGCTGTTTAATTTTATCGATAATTGGCCCATAGCGTAGAGCAAGTGGTCGATGCTGTTTATAAATAATGAATAATGGCTCTGCAACCACCACATTATCGCCATGCTCATTGGCAAACGATGCAATACGGATATCTTGTGCTTGAGTAAAATGGTCGACCGCAAATTGTGGTAGCA
>NZ_JACJER010000021.1:0-51344 GCF_014164185.1 Shewanella sp. SG44-6
GAATATCATATGGTTATGCTTTGGGATTTTTTTAGTAAATGAAGTGAAACTGGCTATGCAATAAATAAAGTTGCTTAAATTTTATCTGTTAAACGAGGCGGAAATAGTGCGTAACGGTATATTTTTCTGATTGAATTGTAATTTTTTCATATTAAAAACATAATGTTACGATGATGTTGTTGGTGTGTTGTCGTCACTTGTATGATTTGCTGCTGAGTATTTTATAATATGGTTACTTTTCTATAACTGAGCAAATCGAAGTCGTTAATTGGATATGTTGATTTCGCTGTTTAAAGTACAGGTTTGCACGGTAGTGCCCAAGTGTGACTATCAACATGATCGACAACGACAACGACAACGACAACGATCACTACAAGTCGGATAGTGGAACCATTAACACGATCGGATTGTATTAAGTTCTTATTAAAATAGTAGAAGTGATTTTATGTGGTTTTTTGTTAGCGATTAAGACTAGCCTAAGGTTAATGCTGAATATCAGGTTTGCTGGGGCAATACGGTTTATCGTGAATGAGTGCTTTTGATGATGCTAATTAAGTGGTTTGTCTGTGTTGATGAAATTTACTCAATTAAGACCTTTACAAGCTTAGATATTGATGTATTATACAGTCTGCTCTGACATTCAGAGTTATTAATGAACATTAAGTAAAAGAAAAGCCTTAGAATCTCTTCGTTATCGTTGTTATCCTCTGTGTTTCCCTTAGCTTCATCGTGACATTCAATAATTCAAGCTCGAGCGCATCGCATTATCGCGACAGATTGATTAATTTTAAATATATAAGGGACAACAAAATGTCTAATAAAACAACTGGTTTAGTAAAATGGTTTAACGAAGATAAAGGTTTTGGTTTTATCACTCCTGATAACGGCGGCGCTGACGTGTTCGTTCATTTCCGTTCAATCACTTCAGAAGGTTTCAAAACTTTAGCTGAAGGCCAAAAAGTTTCTTTTGATGTTGAGCAAGGCCAAAAAGGCCCACAAGCTGCTAACGTAGTAGCTGTGTAACTCGACGTTATAAAGATAACGCAAACGGTTTAACGACTGTTTGCGTTTTTTTATGTCTAAATTTTATCATTTTTATTAACTGTACCCTGCGTTAACCAAATTTCAACCTATCTCCCCGATTGTTTTATCCACTGTTATCCCATGCTGTACATTATCTCCTGGTCACTGACTTCTTGTGTCGAGCGTGAGGCAATCTTTGTTATTGCGAGTTGAGGTTATGTAGAGTCATATAGCTGATGATGAATTTATCGGCCATTTATAAGTAAAGTTTTTATTATTTTTTACTGTTAGCTGTTAATATAACAACGTTTTTTAGGCATACATATTAAGGATAATAGATGCAATCAATTCGAGTTAAACTGCTAGCATTTTTTTCTGCTCTACTTATTTCATTTCCGACTTTCGCGGTAACCAATTGGGTTAATTTTGACATTATTAATGGCCATATTAATCTTCCTGTGACCATTAATGGTATTGAAGGTCGGGCCATTTTAGACAGTGGTTCTCAGCTCAATGCGATTAATTTAAGCTTTATCAATAAATATAATCTTGAGTTTGATAAAGGCAGTAAAATCGATGTCAAAGGCATTTATAGTACTGAATCCTCTCAACTTTATAACAATGTCACGGCAAACTTGTTTGGTGCCAATATTGAACTTGATCAATTGGCTGGTTTGCGTTTAGGTCACTATGATGTGGAGCTTTTATTAGGCGCAGGTCTACTGGAGAAATTTATTTTCCAGATAGATTACCCCAATAGCCGTTTGAGATTATTTGGAAGAGATTCCATTGATTTAGCCAAACTTGAAAACATTGACATGCAAATGGATCGTGGCACTGGTCAACCGATTGTGAGAGTCGAGCTTAATGGGGAAAAGAATGCTTGGTTGATCCTCGATACTGGTAATAGTGGTGGCTTGTTTTTAAAACGCACTCTTGCCACCGACTCTGATTGGTTAACGCATTACGGTGCGCAAGCCACAAACTCATTTGGTGTCAATAATGCAGGCACAACGGAGAGTTTCCGATTGCCAAAAGTTAAGTTCGGTCCTTTTACGATTGAAAATGTGCAAACGAGCGTGCCAAGCGAAGGGCAGATTGAGGTGATTACAGGGCAAGATGATCGCAACAGTATATCCCATATTAAAGGTAAAAATATTAAAGGTCTTCTTGGCTTTGATATTCTTAAGCACTTTGTGTTGACCATAGATTATAAATCTGGACATATGCACGTAGGCTTACCTGAAGACTCTTAATCCAACTCAGATTAAATTGAGTGTGCTTGACGACATTGTAATGTCATTAATCTTGCATCATCCCGTGTGATAGAGACGTTATTTTTGTCACACGGTTATTCAATGTAATCAGCTTCATCCATGTCTTTTGTGTGTTTTTTCACCTCAACAAATCAGTATCTTGCCAACTTTTGGTTAATTAACCCAAGACTATTGGGTCAAAAACACCGATAATTCACCTCAATTAGATTAGTAGGCCGTTTGGCCGCGTAAGACTGTGGACATATTCAATGGAAATCAAAGTAAACTTTCTCGACAATTTGAAACTCGAAGCCAAATTTGACGACTTTACCGTTACGGCAGACCAACCTATTCGTTATAAAGGTGATGGCTCAGCTCCAAGTCCTTTTGATTATTTCTTAGCTTCGTCAGCGCTTTGTGCTGCCTACTTTATTAAGGTTTATTGTAAAGCCCGTGATATTTCTACTGAAAATATCAAGCTTTCGCAAAACAATATCGTTGACCCAGAAGATCGCTACAACCAAATTTTTCAAATTCAGGTTGAGTTACCAGACGATATTTCTGACAAAGATCGTCAAGGTATTTTACGTTCAATCGATCGTTGTACTGTTAAAAAAGTGGTTCAAACTGGCCCAGAATTTAAAATTGAAACCGTTGAAAACCTTGATGCTGACGCCAATGCCATGCTGATGGGACAACCGGCTGGCGACACGAGTACCTTTATTTTGGGCAAAGACTTGCCACTCGAGCAAACCATTCAAAACATGACCCGTTTATTGGCTGATTTGGGCATGAAGATCGAAATATCTTCATGGCGCAACATAGTGCCTAACGTATGGTCGTTACACATTCGTGATGCCGCCTCACCTATGTGTTTTACTAATGGTAAAGGCGCCACAAAAGAAAGCGCACTATGCTCGGCTTTAGGTGAGTTTATTGAGCGTCTTAATAATAACTTTTTTTATAATGATCAGTTCTTTGGTGAAGAGATCGCCAATAGCGAGTTTGTGCATTATCCCAATGAAAAATGGTTTGCACTGGAAGAGGATGATGCACTTCCATCAGGTTTGTTAGATGAATATTGCTTAGATATTTACAATCCAGATGAAGAGTTATGTGGCTCGCACCTAATTGATACCAACTCAGGTAATACTGACCGAGGTATTTGCGCGATTCCATATACCCGTCAATCTGATGGTGAAACGGTATATTTTCCGTCTAACTTAATTGAAAACTTATTTCTAAGTAACGGCATGAGCGCGGGTAATAATCTGCAAGAAGCGCATGTACAGTGTTTATCTGAAATTTTTGAGCGTGCTGTAAAACGTCAAATCATTGAGCAAGAAATTGTACTGCCAGATGTTCCTATGACAGTACTTGAGAAATTCCCTAGCATATTAGCGGGTATTAAAGGCCTTGAAGAACAGGGTTTCCCTGTCGTGGTGAAAGATGCTTCGTTAGGTGGTCAGTTCCCAGTGATGTGCGTTACTTTAATGAACCCTAGAACCGGCGGTGTATTTGCCTCGTTTGGTGCGCATCCAAGCTTTGAAGTGGCGTTGGAGCGTAGTTTAACTGAACTATTACAAGGCCGCAGTTTTGAAGGCTTAAATGATGTGCCAAAGCCGACATTCAATAGTATGGCCGTCACCGAGCCTGAAAACTTTGTTGAGCACTTTATTGACTCAACAGGGGTTATCTCTTGGCGCTTCTTCAGTAGTAAGTTTGACTATGAGTTCTGTGAGTGGGACTTTAGCGGCACCAGTGAAGAAGAAGCCGCAGGCTTATTTGGTATTTTAAAAGCCATGGGTAAAGAAGTGTATATTGCTGAATTTACTGATTTAGGTGCATCAGCTTGCCGCATTTTAGTGCCTGAATATTCAGAAGTGTACCCTGTTGATGATTTGATTTGGGACAACACCAATAAAGCGCTTCATTACCGTAAAGACATCTTGAACCTGCACTCACTAAGCACTAAAGCGTTATCTAAGTTAGTAAATCGCTTAGAAGAGAGTCAATTAGATAATCAGACCGATATCCGTACTTTAATCGGTATTGTGTTTGATGAGAATACGGTTTGGGGCCAGTTAACCATTATTGAATTAAAAATTCTGATTTACCTCGCATTGGGTTCTCATGAAGATGCGATTGAGTTAGTTGGTGAGTTCTTGCAGTTTAACGACAATACAGTACAACGTGGCTTGTTTTACCAAGCTGTCAATGCTGTGCTTGAAGTGACCTTAGATGACGACTTAGAGCTTGAGCATTTTATGGGTAACTTTAACCGCATGTTTGGTCAAGAAGTGATGGACAATGTGGTTGGTTCGGTTAATGGCACAGTGCGCTTTTATGGCCTTACAAAAACTAGCATCAAGCTAGAAGGTATTGAGCCACATTTACGCTTGATTGAAAGTTACAAAAAGCTACATCAAGCGCGCAAAGCTAAAGCGGGTATATAGTGCTTAGTTAAGTATTAGACCGTGATAAATGATAGTGAAAAAGCGAACCTAACGAGGTTCGCTTTTTTATTGTGGCAGTTACCTTATTTTTATTGCTGATGTAAATCGCTGTCTGTTGTCATGGCTCGAGTTAGAGCCTTGTCTTCAAGCTTGTCGATGGGGACCAAGACTTGTTGATGATGACTATTTAAGTGCTGAGAATAACCGAAGCTCAACACGATCGATAAATGAGTTTACAGTTAGGCTATTTAACTTTAGGTTAGTGAATAATCAAAATATGAATGTGTGTAATAACATGATGTTATTTACTAACAAACAAGGACGATAAATGAAACTGTCACTTTTATTGATTGGATGTATTATTTGCAGCCCTGCATTAGCAGATAACCCATTACCACCTATTTTAGATTTTTATCCTCAATGCGTGCCTCAGGTTATTAACACTGCGAGTAATAAAATCATTTATGATATTGATCCTGCATTGGCGACTTCTTCTACGTCCGGTGTAATGGCACATAGAGAGATGTATTTACAGCGGGCATTGGTGGATATTCAGCGCCAAGCTCAAATCGACAATGCTGATGCCGTGATTATCCAACGGCTCAATGTTACTGGGGTTGATAGAAGCATTAATCTTCAAGATAGCAGTGGCAAAGTAAATTCCAACATAAAGCAAATTCATGTGTCATCTACTGTTGAACACCTTAAATTGTGTGATGATAAACAACTCACCGCTAATTCAACCCCCTATAACAGTAAAGGCAAGGCCGTTTCATTTACTGAAACCGTAGTGAAGCTTGCTTTACCTGAAGATGGCAGTTTATTCACACAGGCACAAAAACACAGTGCACCCGATGCCGCCATTACCATTGATAGCGCTTATGGGGTGCACATAGGTGATAGCGTTGACGGTTTGCAAAGTGCGTTAGGGCCGCACAGCATTCAGTTGCAACTCAGTGATGGGACAATCGCTTATGGTTATGGTCGTAACTTATGGTTTTTTGTGAAAAACGCTTATGTCGTAATGATTTCACAAGACCCAGGGCTAGTAAATAATCATGGCAAAAATCAAATTGCATTAAGTGAGAATTATGACAATGATGATTGGATTATTGAAGGTAAAATCCATCCTGGCGATAAACAGGAAACCGTAGCGAAATATTTATTACTCAATAAACATAATGGTGATTACCGCGTTACGGGTAAAAACAGTCAGCTGATATTACAGTTTGAAGATTATAATGAAAGTATAACTAAAGCCGCAGTGTCTAGACTTAACCGCTTTGCCATTATGCCCTTAGTCGATGCCAGTCATAAGCCTCAAGTGAACTTTGCCAATTTTGATAATATTGATATTGCAAAGATTATCGCACTGGATCATAAGCAGACTTATACCTTGCAGCCGCAGCAGCTGGTGAATCAAATTCAGCTTAATGAAAATGGACCTAAGGCAATAGTAAACAGCAACGTGTTACTTGGGTTTAATGAGCAAGGTACGATCAATAGTCTTAAGGTGACTGAGTCAATGTTTGAACCGCAAGACATCAATGAGTTTAAAAAAGTATTAGCGACTTATCAAATCCCTACCACCAAGACGGCCTTCTTGGCGCGTTATCCTGATGCCGAAGATAACTTTGATAATGTCATGATCACTAAAGGGACAATATTAATGTCGGTTAACTTTGATTCCTATGACGATGATGCTGAGTTAATTGATTTAAGCATAGTTTTTTAATATTCATATTATCCTGGAAGGTATATCGAACGCCGATGCTCAGGGCATCGGCTGTACCTTATTTATTCTCAATGCGCTAAAATATGTGGTAAACGAGTTAAGCCAATTGGGTAATAAATGAATATTGAAAATGATGTGATCGACAATTTAGCTGAATTAGAACGCTTTTTACTGTCGGTGGAAAAGGGCGGTTTAGGTTTAGAAGGCGTTGCCGGTGTCGGTATGGCAACCAGTAATGCCGATGGTCGTCATTTTGTTGCGGTATTTGGTGATAACCACAAGCTATTACTCGGTCGCTGGGTGACACCTGAGGTCTTCGAAAACGGTCAAGACATAGTTAAAAATGGGGTTAAATCGAAGCACTGATTGTTGACTCTATTTTATTTTAAAAAGGGGGCAGAAATTCATTTCTGCCCCCTTTTTACGATTTACTACTTAGGATAATTACTTATCTGAATTGGTTGAGCCAATTTTATGAATGGCTAAGTCTGCACCAATAAATTCATCTTCTTGACTCAAGCGTAAACTCGATAGTTTATTCACTAAGCCATAGACGATAATACCGCCAACTAATGCGACAACGACCCCGGCAATAGTGCCAACAAGTTGCGAAGTAAAGCTCACTCCGCCAAGGCCACCTAAGGCTTGCTGACCAAAAATGCCTGCAGCAATTCCCCCCCAGACACCGCATAAACCATGTAAAGGCCATACACCTAAAACATCATCGATTTTACTGCTGCGTTGTAATTTGGTGTACACCAATACAAATAACCCGCCAGCCACACCGCCAACCACAAATGCGCCAACCGGATGCATTAAATCAGAACCTGCACAAACAGCCACTAAGCCTGCTAGTGGTCCGTTATGAATAAAACCAGGGTCATTTTTGCCAACAATAAGCGCCACAATAGTGCCACCCACCATGGCCATTAAACTGTTTACTGCCACTAAACCGCTGATCCCGCCAAGCGTCTGTGCTGACATGACGTTAAAACCAAACCAGCCGACAATCAGCACCCATGAACCTAAGGCTAGAAACGGAATGTTCGATGGCGCAAAGGCAATGCCGGGTTTACGGCCGCGGCGGGCGCCAAGCAAATAAATAGCGACTAGTGCTAACCATCCGCCCATGGCATGGACGACGACAGAGCCAGCAAAATCATGAAATTGAGCACCAAATTGGCTGTCTAACCAGGCCTGAAAACCAAAGTTACCGTTCCATATAATCCCTTCAAACAGGGGGTACACAAAGGCAACAATCAATGCTGAAGCCAGTAAGAAAGGCCGAAAGCTCCCGCGTTCAGCAATCCCCCCAGATACAATTGCTGGAATGGCTGCTGCAAAGGTTAATAAGAAGAAGAATTTAACCAGTTGATAACCGTTATCTGTGCTTAATGCTTCTGCGCTGACAAAGAAGTGGTTACCGTAAGCAATTTGATAGCCAATAACAAAATAAGCGAGGGCTGAAAAAGCAAAGTCGGTTAAAATTTTTACCAAGGCATTAACTTGGTTTTTGTGTCTTACAGTACCCATTTCTAAAAATGCAAAGCCAGCGTGCATGGCTAACACCATAATTGCACCAAGTAAGATAAACAAGGTGTCCGCGCTTTGTGCAATTACGCCAATAGCATCACTAATATTATTCATTTTAGTTTCCACAAAACAATTCTCTATTGAAATTCATGCGTTTATAGAGCAAAAATCATTCCTAAATCACAGGCCACCTATCATTTAGTTGAACTCTCGTGGTGCAAACGTATGAAAATATTGCTTAAATAATCTATAAAATGTTCAATATGAGTGCAATTTTTGGGCAGGTGAATGCTGAAAAGTAACACGTATGACTGATAATTATGCTGTTAATGCTTTAGTTTGGTGCATTGTCGCTTGGATTTGGTGCGTTGCACAATCAGCCGATTAACTTTATGTTAACAATATTGTTTAAGATAAATCGTTTAAGTAATCAGTCGACAATCAGACGTTTTATGACTGTTCGAGTTTACGCTTTTGGTTTCTAGTTCTTAATGTTAGGTTCTTAATTCCAATCGTTAGAAATCTTAATGCTTTATCAGTACTAACAAGTCACTAGCATGCCCAATAATAACTAAAATGGCGGGAGTAATATGACAGCAGTAAGAGTGGCAGGCGTGGGGATGATCCCCTTTTGCAAACCGGGCCATCATCAACCGTACCGAGTTATGGCGGCTAAAGCGATTAGGTTAGCATTAACCGATGCTAACCTTGATGCTAAATTGATCGAGCAGGCTTATGGTGCATATATTTATGGCGATAGTACCTGCGCTCAGCATGCATTTTACGATGTCATTCAAAGCGGTATTGCGATCATTAACGTCAACAATAATTGCTCTAGTGGTTCGACAGCGTTATTTTTAGCGCGCCAGGCGGTATTGTCAGGCCAAGTGGATTGCGCATTAGCATTTGGCTTTGAAGAAATGCAACCTGGAGCATTGGGCTCTCACTGGACAGACAGAGAAAGTCCGTTCGAGCGCCTTGACCCCGTGTTACAACAATTCAATGCCCCACAAGGCCCAATCGCACTTCGCGCCTTTGGTGCTGCCGGGCGTCACTATATGGACCAGTATCATGTAGGTGCTGATATTTTTGCTAAGGTAGCTGAAAAGTCGCGGCGTCATGCATTACAGAATCCGTACTCTATGTTTTCAACGCCATTAACTTACCAGCAAGTGCTTGATGATAAAGTTATCTATGATAGTTACTTAACTCGGCTTATGGCATGTCCACCAACCTGCGGTGCTGCTGCAACCATAGTGTGCAGCGAGCAATTTGCTCGCAAACACGGGATTACATCCAAGGTAAATATTATTGCGCAGGCAATGGCGACGGATACTGAGCTGTCGTGGCAAGATCCAATGTATGCCGTTGGTAAAGGCATGACACAACGGGCAGCTGAGCAGGTTTACCACCAGGCCGGTATTGGTCCTGCTGATATCGATGTGATTGAGTTACATGACTGTTTTACCCCTAATGAAGTGATCACGTACGAAGCATTAGGTTTATGTGCTGAAGGCGGCGCTGCAGAATTGATTGCCAACGGTGACAATACCTATGGTGGCCAATACGTTATTGGTCCGTCTGGGGGCTTGATGTCTAAGGGGCACCCTATTGGTGCGACTGGGCTAGCACAATGTACTGAATTAACGTGGCATTTACGCGGCCAAGCCGGAAATAGGCAAGTGGATAATGCCAAATTTGCCCTACAACACAATGTTGGCTTAGGTGGTGCGGTGGTGGTGACCTTATATGGCGTTTAACTAACGGTTTTATTTCATGCTGCGCTACATTGCCGTCGATATATGAGGGAAATGAAGCGCAACACTGTGGGCAGTTCGTTAACTGGCTTTTTTACGACTAAAAGTACGGCGGGAAAAGGTCACCACACTGAATGAAAGAATCAAGGTGCCAATAAGCGATACCAAGGTGATCAGCATGACATAACTGGCAGGCATATTAAGCCCATCATGTAATGGTCTAACAAAGCTAGCCACTTTACCTGCAAATGATCTGTCACTGTGTTTGAGTACCGATTCAATTGTGCCTTGTTGGTAATTGATGCTGATACGGTCGGCTTCTCGTAACCAAACACCCTGATGTTGATCAAATTGGATGCTATATATCAGCTGTTGTGGCGTGTCGCTATCAGGCTGTGGGCCTTTATTCGGTGTTGAGCGAGGCTTACTCACAGAGATCAGTTCTGCCTCAGGCCAAATTTGCTGTGCGCTAGTGAGCTGACTTAACCAATCGTTTGCTTGGCTAACAGGATAAGCAACTTGCTCTAGTGCGGCTTTTGGTTTGAGAGCACCAGTCCATAAACTGTTATAAGTAATTAAAAAACCACTGACACACAATATAAATAACGGTACTGAAATAAACAGTCCTAATTGAATATGGCTTTTAAGCAAACTGCTTGAGCGAGTATTTTTAGGCAAGCTCTGCTTTAGTCGAAATCCCTTACGAACTCGCCACCACAGATAAATACCAATTAAGGTGACAATACCGCCAGCCAGCGAAGCCCAAGCATTGATGTATTTGCCGCCATTATCGATCAGAAAATTACGATGTAACCAGAAAGCCGTTTCATAGAAAGGTAAGTCAAATGAAGAGCTACTGCTGAGTTCATTGAGTTGATTGTCTAGGGCTATCGCTTTACCCCGAGTACTAGCTTGAATATATGGGGTATGCTCGGTCGGAAAACGAATAGTACTCATGCTAGGGTAGCGCTCGAATAAACGGCTTACCGTATCGGCTTTTTGTTCAAGGGTGAGCGGCACAAATGCCTGACCTTTGTTGTCTGTGCGTTTAAGTAAATCAACGCTCCCTAAATAAACGCCTGTCGTTAATACAATTAGCATTGTGATACTAATGAAAAAACCTACCCAGTTATGAAACCATTTTAACGCCGAAACCATGCTCATTTTGTTTACTCTATTACACACTGTCGAATTGCAGCTGGTTATAAACCAGCTGATTTTTATTGTGTTTTCAATTTAATCATCAAACCACAATCTAGGGAATGATAATTAATCTCATTTAATTATTCAATTAAAGAAGTGTAAAGATGGCGTGATTGAGTAGGTTTCAAGCTTTACTGTAATTCGTCGTGCGGCTATTTAACCCAAGCTAAGGTTAATTGATTTACTGACCACTGTGGTTAAGGTGTTTACTGACAAATCATCACTCTTTGTAAGCTGGCGCATTATAACTCGCTAACATGGACTCTTAATATGCCCCCTAATATGACCGCTAATACCAATGCCAGTGTTTACACAAATGGCATTGGTATTATTTACGCTTAGTCATAGATTTTTTGTGAAAGAGTGTCTGTCGACACTCTTATACTAGTGCCACATTAATCACTTGTTTACTTGATGGCGTAATGATCACCGGGATCGATTTTGATGTTGGGGTAGATGAACCGACTCCGACACTGTTAATGGAGACTAGCGGATTTGTTTCAGGGTAATAGGCGGCAATGTTACCGCGCGGGATATCATAAAAAACCACACTGAAGCCTGATACTTTGCGAACGATGTTGTCGTTGGCGATAGACTGTATATCAATAAGTTGGTCTTCAACGAGATTAAGCTGAACGGCATCTTGTTGGTTCATGAACAATACATTCCGCTTGCCTTTAATACCGCGATATCGATCGTCCATGCCGTAAATCGTGGTGTTGTACTGGTCGTGAGACCGCAGACTTTGCAGTAACAAAATAGGGTGTTGTTCGGCGGATGACTGAGTTGTTTGAGCGTTGCTTGAACAATCTGCGATGACAGAATCGGGCAACTCACTCGGATTAAATTGAGCTAATTGATTACTGGTATTCCAAACCAGCACAGCTGCGCTATTGCCGAGATAAAATCCGGCTGGTTGTTCGATTCGTTGATTAAAATCGCTAAATCCAGTAATCGTGTTTTCAATAAGATTGCGGATAAGGCTATAGTCGTCGCGCAGAGCTAGCCAGTTGAGCTTATTGCCTGCATGACTTTGATTAGTATGGCTGTGATTGAGATGACTGAAGGTAGCATGAGCCATTTGGGCGACAATATCGATTTCAGATAAACACTGTTCTGAGACGGGGTCGGTCATACCTGTTGACGCATGAACCATGCTGAAGGTGTCTTCAACGGTGATTTTTTGAATACCGCTAACTTGCTGGTCTAATTCGGTGCGACCTAGGCAAGGTAAAATTAATGCATCGTGAGTCACTTGTAAGTGGCTGCGATTAAGTTTGGTGCTAATTTGCACATTGAGTTCAGCATTGCGCATTGCTTGGTAAGTAAAGTCGGTATCAGGTGCCGCCGCTGCAAGATTACCGCCTAAGCATATTAGCACTTTACTCTGTTTACTGTGCAGCGCTTTCAGTGCTTCAACCACATTGTGGCCCGCTAGGCGCGGTAAGGTGGTAGCAAAGTAATTATCCAATTTATCGATAAAATCGGCAGATGGCTTTTCATTAATGCCCATAGTGCGGTTACCTTGCACATTACTGTGGCCACGGACAGGGCATAATCCAGCGCCTTTTTTACCTATTTGACCACACAGAAGGTGCAGGTTAATTACTTCACTTATGATGTCGACCGAATGCTTGTGCTGAGTTAACCCCATGGCCCAGCAGCTGATCACGGTTTTACTGTTACTGAACAGCGTGGCCGCTTGAATAATCTGTGCTTTTGTTAGCCCAGATTGTTGTTCAATTTTATCCCAGCTCGTGTGCTTAACTTTGTGTTGATAGTCTTCAAAAAACGCACTGTGCTGTTGAATAAAGTCATGGTCAATTTTGTCTGGACGTTGTTCAATAATAAATTTAGCCATACCGCGTGCTGCTGCCATATCGCCGCCCAACTTAGGGGTTAAATACAAGTGACTAATGGTGGTGGCTGCTGGAGTGAGCAATTCTATGGGATTTTGTGGACTGGCGAATTTTTCTAAGGCGACTTCTTTAAGATTATTAAAGGTCACAATTTTACAGCCTTGCTTGGCAGCCTTACGCAGAGTATTCATCATTCTGGGGTGGTTGGTACCAGGGTTTTGGCCAAACACAAAAATGGCTTCCGCGGCGTCAAAGTCTTCAAGTACCACGGTACCTTTACCAATGCCGATTGATTTAGTTAGTGCAACCCCGCTGGCTTCATGGCACATATTAGAGCAATCGGGAAAATTATTGGTGCCATACAGCCGCCCAAATAATTGGTAAAGATAAGAGGCTTCGTTACTGGCGCGGCCAGAAGTGTAAAACTCAACTTGATCAGGGCGACTTAAGCTGTTGAGCTTGGTGGCGATGATCGAAAAAGCTTCAGACCAGGTAACCGGTTCATAGTGATCTGTGACAGCATTAAAGCGCATCGGTTCGGTTAAACGGCCCTGATACTCTAACCAATAGTCCGTTTGTTTTGCCAGTTGGCGCACTGAATATTGGCTGAAAAACTCGCGTCCAACTCCTTTACCGGTCGACTCCCATGCCACTGCTTTAGCACCATTTTCGCAAAACTGAAATGCACCTTGTTTGTTATCACCCCATGCACAACCTGGGCAATCAAAACCATCGGTTTGGTTAACGCGAAGTAAGTTTTTGAGATTTTGCTTGGTCTGTTGGCTACGCAGTACATGAGTAAACGTCGCTTGCAGTGAAGGAAAGCCACCGGCTTTGGTTGGTTTTTGATAATGACTAGACATTGATTTCTCCGATAGAGCTCAGCGATAAACGGTTAACATCGAAATGAGCATCGTAATTTGAATAATAAATAGGCGCTGAATACTTGGGGATGTGAATAATATTAAGGTTATATTGTAGTGCCAGTTTGACTGCGAGTTGGCTGGGCGAGGCAAGACTAATAAGGTTATTAGCGCCAAAAAGAACCGCTTTATGGATTAACTCACTACTGCAACGACTGGTAATTAATAAGGTATTACATGATGTTTCTTGAGTCGTAGTTGTTTGCCTTAATAACATGCCGATAAGTTTATCGAGGGCATTATGGCGGCCGATGTCTTCACGACAGGCAACAATATCGCCTTGTGCGGTTAAGCCCAGGGCAGCGTGTATTGCGCCACTTTGCTGCGCTTTTATTTGGCTGTCAGTTATGCGCTGTTTCAGGCTTTCAACATCAGTAATGTCAATGGGACGGGTGATGGGCAATATGGATAATTGTGGCAGTGCATGTTCTATTGCTTCAACCCCGCAAATCCCGCAACCGGTAGCCCCAACGAGTCGACGTTTTTTACTGTTTAAGGCATATAGACAACGATTAGAAATGGTTACTTCAATAATAAAGCCGTTATCAGATGGCGTTATTTGAATATCATGCACGTCATGATCGTGTTGAATAATCGCTTCTGAAAACAAAAAACCAATGGCAAAGTCTTCAATGTTATCTGGCGTTACCATCATCACAGCATAGTTAATGCCGTTAATGCTAATGGCAGCCGCCGCTTCCTCTACCAGATGTTCTATGGGGGGTAACCATTTGTATGCAGCATTCATGGGCGTAGACTCAAAACGGGATCTTAATCACAGTTTAGTGACCGCTAATGCACAAAGCCAATCAAATAAATTTATGCGGTGATAGTTTTTATCTATTAATATGTTGAAATTGATAGCTAGTATTAAGGGCGAGGGATGAATCTTAGACAGTTACATTATTTTTATGAGCTAGCAAAGTTTAAGCATTTTGCTAAAGCAGCCAAGGCTTGCCATATTACTCAGCCTACCTTATCGGCCAGTATCACGGCTTTAGAAAAAAGTTTTGGTACTGAGCTGGTGGTGCGTGGCAGTCAGTTTGTCGCGTTAACCGATGCTGGGCAGATTGTGTTGCGCTATGCTGAAAAAATGCTCTTGGATCAAGTGGCGTTAAAGCAAGAACTCAGTGTATTTAGTGGGCCGTTAATTGGTTCTCTTCGGATTGGTATTGTGCCGCAGTCGAGTGTGGATATTATGCCGATCATTAAACAATTCAATGAGCTGCATCCTAATATTACGATTACCTTGTTGGTGACCACTAATGAAAAGCTCATCGAGCAACTGACCTTACATCAAATCGACATAGGTTTGGGGTTTGATGACAATCTTACTGAAGCGAATCGGCGTACATTTTATTTTTATCCTCAAATAGATAACGATATGGCCGTGCTAGCAAGTCAAACATTAGTGTCGCAACTTGATACCCCACAGAGCGATGGGGCATTAGCCCTTAAGGACTTGCAGCAAAGGCCATTGGTATTGTTAAGCCAAAATATGCAGTTTAGGCAATATATTGATAATGCGCTGGCACAATCTCAGTTACGTTTTAATGTGGTGTTAGAAACTGATTCGCTATTTCATTTAGTCAGTGCGGTAAAGCACGATATTGGTTATGCCATTGTCAGTAGTGGTATTGCCAAATCGGCTGAAAAATTATTTAATTTACATTATCGGCCATTGCAACATATTCAATCAGGTAACACAGTGTTTATTACCCGTAAATACAGTGTGTCGCCAGCAATGAACGAGTTTGTGAGTTTGATTAATACGGGCTAATTTCTGCCTTTGTTTACCATTTGAGCGCCATGCTAGTCAATCTACGGCGGTGAATATGATGCATCACACTTGATTAAGCTTGGCTGGTGACATCCTAACGGCAGCAAACATCAACCCCACTTAAGACAACAGTATTTTTGATAGGTTATTGGCGCTTTAAATGATTAGCAGTTAACTGTGGTTTATGTTTGCTGCTAGCCTGTGAATGTTGATATAATAGCGGGCTAAAAAATTATCTATTCACAGACTTTTTTATCTCGCAATCACTGCCACATCGCCTGCAGGAATAACTATGATTAACCACTTTAGTGTACTGGGCGTTAGACCCAATGCCAAAGAAGATGACATAAAAAAAGCCTATAAACGTTTATCGAACAAGTACCATCCTGACAAGTTACTTGGGGCGTCTGATGATGAGAAACAACAAGCATCGGTTCAGCTCCAACGAGTCAAAAAAGCTTACGAAGTGTTATCAGATAAAAAGCAGCGAAATGCGTTTATCAATGATTTTAACAACGTAATTGTCACTGATCCCACTGCCGCAATGCGGGAGTTGTGGGACGAATATTATTCCTGAGTATCCCATGGCTAAACATCTTAATATTTCACGCATTAATGAGCTAAAAAATAATGCCCATGACAATATCGAATCTTATAACGATCCTGATACGCCCAATGCACTAGCAAAGTTTACCAGCCAAATCAGAGCGATATTGTTGGCCGATCCTGGGATGCTCGATTCTGTCCCTGAATATTTACCGGTAGCGCTTTATGATAGAGTCAAGTTCTCTCCTGAATCAAAGCGTCAATGGGCACATTGGATTAGCTTGAATATTCATCCTAGTTGGGATGAGTTTAAAACCACGATTGCATTTAACAATGCAGATCTACCTCTAGCACTTGCGGTACGTAAATACAGCGAAGATCTGCTCATTGAAAGTTGTGCTGTGGTGTATTTGTTGGAGACGCAGGGAGAGTCTGCGCCCAAGCAAATCGCTGATGAGGATGATTCTGATGGTCTTCATGAGCATGAGCGTGATGAGAACGATGACGACAATGACTATGATAGCGATGAAGAAGGTTATTATGACCAATATGATGAGGATATCGAATGAACAGTCTCATTGAAATAACCGCCGCTGAAATACAAGAGCTGGCGAATGTTGAGCCTAAACAGGCAAGCAAGAGATTTGAGTTAATTGCGTCGTCAATGTCTGATGATCAGTTGGTTGAAGTTATAGAAAAAATGGACATAGTTACGCTGACGCAAATTAACAGTCAGCATGATATTTCGTGTCCATCGATCATGTCTGAGCTTATGTCGCCAGAACAGATCCGTGACATCGTCTGCCAGCAACCGCTTTACTGGGAAGAAAAAATCAAGAGTAATGCTGAAGAGTTAATGCATCATACGTTTGATTTTATGACTTACCTTATCCGTATCCAGGACAGCGAAGAAAAACAAACTGCTATTTTAGAATGTTTGGCTGAAGACCCAGCGGCACTGTTTTATCTATCGATCCCATTTATTGAGCTTATCTTAGGTGGTAGCAGTGATGATGAAGATGAGATTAACGATACTTTTGATGATGAAGCGGATGAGGAAACCGTGGGGTATTCTGATTGGCAAGCCGATGAAGAAGCTCATAGTCTGAGCATTGATGATCCGCGAAGTTTGCTGGCGCTGATCCGCGATAGAGCACCTAATGTCGAGAAGTCGATTAAGAACATGCTGCGTAATACTGGCTCTGACTGGCAGTTAATTATCAGCCAATTTGCCAGCGAATTAGTGATTCAGGCGAAAGAAAAGAACCAAGTCACCGACGAGTATGCTGAAGTTGATGACATGTTTAGCTTTCTTGATTAAGGGTTCTGCAAATGCAATTGGTATTACGTGACGAAAATCAGGGTCCCTATTTGAGTCGGGTGTTGGCTTATGGCCGAACCGAAGATGTGCTTAGTAATGAGCAATTGGGACAGATCAAAGCGAAAGCCATTTTGATGAGCCTTAAGTTCGCAGATAAGTTTTATAACAAGTATAAAATGCATTTGCTTGAAGAAGCGGCGCAAGATGTGATTGGTATTGTGAGTATTGGTTTGATGGCGTTGTCGGACCAAAATCAAGATAATGCTATTGCGTTGCTGCTCAATGATGACGGCGTGGTTAAGTCGTTTCAGAAAGGCTGGGGTATGCTAACTAAAGTGAGCCAGTACAGGCTTCATGGTAAATCGGTTTATGGCGATGTGGATAAAATCTTGCTTGATCAAGTGTCGAGTCCACCGGATTGTGATGAGTGGCAAGGTTGGGTTTATTATCAAGAAGCCTTAACCGAGCATAATCGCCAGCAATCTATTAATGCATTGTTAGCTCAGTTTTATATTGCTGGCACCTTTGACCCTATGGATTATATCAATCTGGAAAGTACCTTAGCAGAAGCTGTGCTTTATCGGATATTTTTCGACGGTAAAAAAGTGCGCCCAGATCTTAAACGGCGTATGACGAGTGTAGAACTTCAGCCGCAGTGGTTTAGCCTCGAATTTATCGAGCAACAAACTAAGCTCGCCCTGGCTGAGTTACCTAAGGAGCTTGAAGCTGCTATCCGTTTGGATTTAGGTAAAAACTTTAACTCTGCACTGCTACGCACATTAAATTTCTCTCGAAGCTATCAAGAGTTGGCTGCTCAAAATGCCTCTCCTGAGCGATTAGAGCGATTTGAATACAAGGAAGGTTTAGTCGGTCTTCTTGGTTGGCCCATCTATATCGTCATGTAATGTCACTTTAGGAAGCTTACTTGTGTGTAAGCTTCCTCTATTCGCTTGGTATGTTATTCAAGGTTCTGATTAGCGCCGTTATTTGCTTAGCTGCTTGATGCCCTTCATCTGATATTGATTTAAGCCTAGTCCTGTCATTTTTTGTTCTTGCTATAACAAATGATTCTTGAGTTGCTACTACAAAAGCATATTAATCAGCCT
The DNA here is from genome assembly GCF_014164185.1 of Shewanella sp. SG44-6. Taxonomy (NCBI): domain Bacteria; kingdom Pseudomonadati; phylum Pseudomonadota; class Gammaproteobacteria; order Alteromonadales; family Shewanellaceae; genus Shewanella; species Shewanella sp. SG44-6. Next base: position 18,499 of record NZ_JACJER010000021.1, read on the forward strand.
AGAATTAACCGACCTACAGTGTTGTGGATGGTACAGTTATTATTAACGATTGCTGAAGTACGGTTGTTGTTGGTATCTTATTGGTTTTGTGCCATATTTTAGTTCAAACCATCATCTTGTCGTCACATGTTTTCGTGAGAAATACCGCTCAACTGAGTGATAAGTGACTGTATTTAAAAGTTAACTTATTACTAGCTTGTACGTTAAGTGTTCCTTAGGCCGTGTTTGCTGGCCATTTTTTGTGTTGATTAACTGTCTTTAGGAGCCATTATGTTCAGTAGCCTACGTGCTTATCGTTCGTCAATTATATTGCTGGGTGCTTTATTGCTTGGTGGGCTATTCGGTGGCTTAGCGCCTGAACTCGCCATAAAGCTCAAGCCGATAGGGCAAATTTTCCTTAATCTATTGTTTATGATCATCGTACCTCTAGTGGCTGTGAGCGTGATGTCATCTATCGCGCACATGACGGATTTAAAGAAATTAGGCGCGATACTGGTGTCGATTATGCTGGTATCAATTGTGATGGCAATTATTCCCGCTGTCGGTGTGGTATTGCTGGCGTTAGCGTACGATCCTGCCCAAGGCGTGACACTTGATTTAGCCAATACGGTTGATGCTGCATCAGGCGGTATGGATTTTGTTAGCTTGTTAACCACCAATGATTTTGTCGGTTTATTGTCTAAATCAAACATTTTAGCTTTGATCATTATGTCGGTGATTGGCGGTGTGGCCATTGGTCAATCAGGTGAAGATGGCCAGAGAGTTGGACGCATGCTAGACAGTTTAAATACTGTGATCATGAAAGTTATTTCGCTATTAATGTATGTTGCGCCTATTGGGCTTGGAGCTTATTTTGCTGCGACCATGGCTAGCCAAGATACTGAGTTAATGGGCACGTTTGCTCGAGCTGTTGGATTATTTTTTGTCGCAATGGCGTTATATATTACCTTAGGTTCAACCCTATACGCATGGATTGGTGGCGGAGTAAAAGGGGTTAAGCAGTTTTGGCAACATATGCTTGAACCCGCAGTGACGGCATTAGGCACTAGTTCATCATTAGCGACATTACCTGTGACCATTCGCAGCGCCGCTAAAATGGGCTTAAACGAGCAAATTGCAGAGATTAGTTTGCCATTGTTAGTGAATCTTAATAAAGGTGGTGCAGCAGCGATCACTGCGCTAAAAATCGTGTTTATCTATTCGCTATTAGGTCTCGATTTTACTCCAGATGTGTTTATGCTGACGATTTTGATTTCGGTATTGTCTGCATTTATCATTGGCGGAGTCCCGGGGGGAGCATTTTTAGGCGAAATTTTTATTGTGACTACCTTAGGTTTACCGATGGAAGTTATCCCTATTTTAGTGGTCATTGGTGCAATCACCGATGCCGCATCGACAGTGATTAATGTGGTACATGATTTAACCGCGACCCAAATTATTCAGCGTATTAATGGCAAACATTATGTGCCTAAAATACTCGATAGCGAGCTGAGTGAGGCAATTAATAAAGCCAATTAAAAAGCTTACTATGCTATGTCACTGCTTGATATTGATTATGCAGTGGCATTTACATTTATTAAGCCACTGCCACGCAATTGCGCCCTTGTGATTTAGCTTTGTATAAGGCTTTGTCTGCACGCTCTAATATGCTGTCAGCAGAGTCTTGTGAATTGTATTGTGCAACGCCTAAGCTTATTGTGAGTGCCATACCTTGAATATTTTGCTTGGCGACATATTGGCGTAATCTTTCGGTTGCTCTATGGTGTCATTTAAGGTTGTATTGAGTAATACCATCACAAACTCTTCACCTCCCCAACGTACTAGTAAATCATCATTGCGCATTTGGCTTTGGAGTAAATGCGCCAGTTCACATAAGACTTTATCACCTACCAGATGACCGTGATTATCATTGATGCGTTTAAAATGATCGATGTCGATCATCACTACCGAAATAGGCGATTGAAAACGAGATATCAGCTTAAGTAACCTTGGTTCGGTGGGGTTTTTATCATCTCCGCCTATATCGATCGATGGCGATTTATTATCTCGGCTGCCAGAATCAGGCATTACGTCGTTATTCACGGCTTTAATGGTCAGCAGTTGTTCTAGAACCTTATCGAGTTTGTCGCGGTTATACAGCCCGGTGAGTTTATCTGTTTCAGCCATTTTTTGGATTTCTAAATTGCGAAGTGCGAGTTTCTGATAGCCGGAAAAACGAGTTTTTTCGTAAAACCTAATCAGTAAAATTTGTGCTATACACACTTCGATAATATTAAATAAGGCTTGAGTTCTAATCGTTACAGGCTCAGGGTCTTGAGTTTGCTGGTACACCAAAAAAGCACATACGGCGAAGGTGAGGCATGAAATTAGTGTTCCCCATTTCCGTCCTATAAGAAAAAATGAAATCAGTGGGACGAGCGTTGACCAAAATAATGAGTAGGATTGACCCGTAGCTGAAATGGCAAATAGCATGATTAAGCTGCTCACCATTATGGTGGTCGCCCAAGAGGCTATTTTAACATGTCCTGTTTTGCGGAAATGGTAGAAAATAACAAATGAAATACATAAGCCAACACTATCGAGTAAGGTGTATTCTAAGTTGTTAAAATACAAAAGATTAATCAGGGCAAGAATGAAAAAGTAGCTCATTGTAATCAGCAATGTATAGCCGATTAATTGGACTCTCCAGTAATCGGGATGATCTGGTGGATATTGGGCGAATTGTTTTAACCAAAATTTCATCGTAAGCAAATTCCAAAGTAAAATTCTATCAATGCTAACCGTTAAACCTGGTAATAATAGGGGCTATATTTCAGATTATGCGAGCACCAGCAATAATGATTATGAGAGAAAATATAATAATAACGGCCACCTAGTCAGTTGTTTTATGTGCTGTGGTATCGAAACAAATCCTATTATTGTATGACTCGGTTAAAACAGACTTAACTTGATGATAATTAGCGTAGAGCCCCGAGATAAGCTGTTTGGTGTATAGCTGATGGATATTTCTTTTGATTGTCTTTAGTTCAGCGGCAAACCCAACAGTCCCTAATGCTCAATAATTTGTCTGTATGAGTATAGGCTATTTTAGCTATGCCATTGTCTATATTGATAATCACTAAGGTGACATTAGTTAGCTTCACTGTTTGAGTGAGTATATTTTGCAATAAACGGGTGTTAACTTGTTATAAGCAGCTATTGAATGAGTGTATACGCACACTTGAAGCCTGAGCTCTGGCACAGTATCATGCGCTTTTTATTGCGATGAACCCGTATAATGCGCTATTTAACCACTCGTTATCATACTGATACTCCTGCAGAATTTATTGATGCCAATCAAAAAACTATGCTGACTCGTATTGCTGCCCGTGCAATTGTCATTCGTGATAATCAAATATTGATGCTTTATACCCAACGTTATCATGACTATTCATTACCAGGTGGTGGAGTCGATGCGGGCGAGGAGATAGAGCAAGGACTCATTCGGGAGTTACAAGAGGAAACCGGCGCGCAAGAGATCCGCAATATTAAGGAATTTGGCTTATATGAAGAATACCGCCCATGGCAGCGAGAGGGTTATACATCGGTGAACATGCTGTCTTATTGCTTCACTTGTGAGATAGACAATCAGCTGGGTGAGACTCAATTTGAAGCCCATGAAATCAATAATGGCATGGTGCCGGTGTGGATTGATATTGATGAGGCTATAGCGCATAACTTAGATACGATTGCCAATAGCAGTAAAAAAGGCTTATCGATTGGACGAGAAACCTTTCTACTGAAGCTGATCAAACAAGAGTTACTGTGAGCGAGGCGTAAGCTAGTCGTGAGCCTGTCATCAGTGAGTGCGGGCGATAATCAAGTCATTCTCAGCCAGAACAGTGCCATTGGGCCAATGGTATTAACATCAGCCTAGTTCATCGAGCTAACCAATAGATAACTCTTTTGCTCTTGATGTTGCACACGCCATTGCATTGGCGACAAGCTCATCGAGATCGCCATCTTGAAATGCCAATATTGCCTGTTCTGTTGTGCCCTTAGGGGAGGTCACTTGGTGGCGCAGGTTAGCCAAATTATGCTGACTTTTCATCGCCATAGATATTGCTCCCATTGCACTTTGAAGCACTGCTTTAGTGGCAGTTTCTTGTGGCAGCCCTTGTTCGACAGCCGCTTTTTCCATTGCTTCTAAAAATAAGAATAAATACGCTGGAGAGCTACCCGCCGCCGCCACTATGGTCGACATTTGGCTTTCTTCTGTTAACCATACCGTTTCACCAACAGCCCGCATGAGTTTTTCTGCTAGGGCAATATCATGTTTGTGAGTGTCGGGACTTGCGTATAAACCTGTTAATCCTTCGCCAATGGCGGTCGGTAAGTTTGGCATGGCGCAAATGACTTTGGGTGAAAAATGTAATTTCTGGCGCAGTGTGGCATGTTTGACTCCTGCGGCAATTGAGATAACTAATTTACGGTTATCGTGCTGCATCACTTCACTCAATTGCTCACACACTACCGGTACAACAAAAGGTTTAACGGCAATAATGATGACATCAGCAAACGCAACTGCGGCGGTATTGTCTTGATGTACTTTTACATTGAATGTATCGATTAAGTCGTGTCGGGTGGTTTGACTTGGGGCGCACACTAGAATATTGGCACTGTTGTGACCTTGTTTCAGTAGGCCGCTGATAATAGCTCTGGCCATGTTGCCACCACCGATAAAGGCGATACAGGTATTGGGATCTAATGACTGATGTTGAACGATGGGAACCTCCGAAAGTGTCGCTAAAAAGAAAAGGCCATGCTTTCGCTTGGCCTTTTATCTGTGGTGCCGATTGGATTATGCGCGAACTTGGCCTTCACCACTGACTAAGTATTTCTCAGTCGTGAGTGACTCAAGCCCCATTGGGCCGTAGGCATGTAATTTACTGGTCGCAATACCAATTTCTGCACCTAGACCGAGTTCGCTACCATCAGAAAAACGTGATGATGCATTTACCATCACGACTGAGGCATCCACTGTGCGTTGAAAACGCGTAGCCGTTAACTCATTTTGAGTACAAATCACTTCTGTGTGATGGCTACCAAAGCGACGAATATGATTAATCGCATGGTCAAAGTCAGTCACTTGGCGAATAGCAATTTCTAAATCTAAATACTCTTGGCCAAAATCATCATCGCTAATAACATTGGCATGCTCAAAGTATTGTTGGGCATTCTTGCTGACATTAATACGTACTTTATGTGCGGCAAGCTCGGCTGCTACTTTCGGTAAAAATGTGGCTGCTACGTCTTGATGTACCAGTAATCCCTCTAGGGCATTACATACGCCGGTGCGTTGGGTTTTACCATTCAGTAATAAAGACATTGCAATATCGAGGTCTGCGTCTTTATCGACATATAAGTGACAAACACCTTTAAAGTGTTGAATAACAGGGATTTTACTGTTATCTGTCACAAAGTTGATCAAACCTTCTCCACCGCGTGGAATAATCACGTCAATAAAGTCACGTTGCTGCATCAGCTCCAGCATTAAAGCGCGATCTGGGTCGGGTACAACTGTGATCAGTGCGGTAGGTAACTGATATACTTGCAACACATTTTGTAAGATAGAAGCAATGATTTTACTTGAATTAAGCGCTTCTTTACCACCACGCAATATCACAGCATTACCTGATTTAAAGCATAACGCACCGGCATCAGCGGTAACATTAGGGCGTGCTTCATAAATCATGCACACAACCCCTAAAGGCACGCGCATTTTTTGAATGTTAAGCCCATTAGGTCGCTGGCATATTTCGCGCACCATACCGACAGGATCGGGTAATGACGCAACGGTTTCGATGCCTGCCGCCATGGATTCAATACGATCAGGTGTCAGTGTCAATCTGTCTATCATCGCCGCGCCTAAGTCAGCTTTTTCGGCGTGTTCAAGATCTAATAAATTCGCTTTAATGATATCGTCGCTGTGTGCCCTAAGCGCACGAGCCATATCAAGTAAGATGGTGTTTTTAACTTTTTCATCTAATAGGGCTAGAGTTTGTGCAGCTGTTGCTGCGGCTTGCGATAAATCTTTAATTAAACTCATATGTGCTCCAAAATGGCGATGTTTTTGTCAGAGATCAGTGGGCCCGTTTTTTGTTGGGCGTTATTGGCAAATTCACGATCTTCCTGGTCTGCAATAAAATGTAATAAACAACTACTGTAGTTTGATTTGGCTTTTGCCAATTTAGTGCCATCGCCTTTGCGCACTAAAACAGTATCGCCGACGGAAAAGTTGCCTCTTACGGCCACTACATCGTCAGTGGTTAGTTGGGTATCATGTTCTTCAAGGTCCGCGCTAAAGTCATTGTCGACAATTAACTCACCTTGAATTTGTGAGGTATGCATCATCCAATGCAAGTGTTCTTGCATAGGTACATCATACGGGGTAAATAACGTGCCCGGATTCTGACCTTTTAAAAGTTGATTAAAGGTATCTGCATCGAATCCATCGACAATCATGGTTTCAATTCCGTGAGAAATCGCTTTCTCTGCCGCTTCGATTTTAGTTTGCATCCCGCCAGTACCTACACTACTGGTCGCTCCGCCAGCCATTGCGTAGATTTCAGCATTAATCTCACTTACTTGCTTAATTAGTGTGGCATCTTCATGTAAATTAGGGTTTTTGTTATAAAGCCCTTTTACGTCAGAGCAAATAATTAACGCATCAGCATCTGCTGCAGCTGCCACCATGGCTGATAAATTATCATTATCACCCACACGTAATTTGGCTGCTGTGACAGCATCATTTTCGTTAATAATGGGCAGCAAGCCATTGTCTAACAGAGTAAAAATTGTATTTTTAATGCTGATATAACGGTCACGGTCGCGTAAATCACCATGGGTCAGTAATAGCTGCGCTGAAGGGAAGTCAAATAACTTATCCCAGGTCGCCATCATATCTGCCTGGCCTGCTGCAGCCATGGCTTTTTTAAGTGAAATACTTGGCTCTGCAGTTTCAGCAAATCGATGTTTACCAGCGGCAACTGAACCCGAAGACACCAAAACTACTTGGCACCCTTGAGCACGACAGGTGGCGATAAATTGGGCTATACCTAACAAATAATGGCTGCTACAACCTTGTTGATGGGGCGCAATTAATGCGCTTCCCACTTTAACCACAATCCGTTTCCAATGTGAAGTTGACATAGTATTGTTCTCCATTACTGTTGCTCGGTTAAAACACGATTCGCTTCATGGAAGGTATCGACTGTTTTATTACAAGGATCCGAGTCAAGAGCACTGGTAATCCAAATCACTACGCTACTAACAATAAAACCTGGGATCATTTCATAAATCACGCTGGTTAATGCTTTTCCGTCGCCAAGTACAGGAGCATATATCCAAAAGAGGACGGTAGCTGCACCCGAGACAATACCCGCAACAGCGGCTTTATGAGTAAGGTTTTGTTTATAAAGACTGAATAATACTAATGGACCGAACGCTGCACCAAATCCAGCCCAAGCATTACTCACTAACGATAAAATACTGTTAGAACGATCAAGTGCTAACAAACTCGCCACAATGGCAACGCCTGCTACACCATAACGGCCCATTTTGACCATTTCTTGTTCAGTTGATTCTTTCTTTGATACCACTCGATAGATATCTTCAGTTAGTGAGCTTGATGATACTAATAACTGTGAAGATATCGTGCTCATAATCGCGGCTAAAATAGCTGCCAATAAGAAACCACTGATTAGAGGGTTAAACAATAATTCTGAAAATATAATAAAGATGGTTTCAGGATCACTGACTTTCATATCAAATTTATTGGCATAAGCAATACCAACAAGACCTGTCGCCAGCGCACCAACGATAGTGACTGTCATCCAGCTCATGCCAATTCTGCGGGCAATTTTAATATCAGACACTGAACGGATAGCCATAAAACGCACAATAATATGCGGTTGGCCAAAATAACCTAATCCCCAAGAAAGACTAGAAATTAACCCGAGTATGGTGACATTTTGCATAGCATCAGAAAAGTGCGGAATCGACTGATAAGCGTAGTCCAACATTTTGTCTGCACTACTAAACTCTTGGTAGGCAACAATAGGTACCAAAACCAAGGCAACAAACATGATACAGCCTTGAACAAAGTCAGTCATACTCACGGCTAAAAAACCGCCGAGTAGGGTGTAAGAAACCACAACACCTAAGGTAACTATTAGACCAAGTTCATAATTTAAATCAAATGCCGAAACAAATAACTTTCCGCCAGCAACTAATCCTGCAGAGGTATATAAGGTAAAGAAGATGACAATTATAACCGCTGCGATAATCCGTATATGGCTATTAGGTGCATGAAAGCGTTTTGCAAAAAACTCTGGGATGGTCAACGAGTTGTCCGCTACTTCGGTATAAACCCTCAGTTTTGGCGCGACAATTAAATAATTAACCAGAGCACCAAGTAATAGGCCTATTGCAATATAGATGGTTTCAAAACCCACTAAGAACATTGCACCAGGCAAGCCCATAAGCATCCAACCACTCATATCCGATGCGCCAGCTGATAATGCGGTAACTTGTGGGCTGACTTTTCGGCCACCCAAAATATAGCCAGATACATCGCTTGTTGATTGTTTATAAGCAAACAATCCAATGCCTAGCATTACCATGAAATAAATTGCTAATGAGACATAGGTTAGGTAATGCATGAATTATTTGCCTCCCAACGCTTTGTGATTTTGAATCCCTTCAGGTTTCAACATAACAAAGAGATAGGTGCTTAAAAGAGCGCACAAACATAATAATTGCGAAGCTTCTTTCAGCTTTAACGTCACTGTGTTCCACATATTCGTAATGAGATTTTCTTCGCTTAAAGTGCCTGTTGACATAATGTCCTCCTGGGTTAGAGCTAATCGGTTTATTGTTTAAGGATTTAAATTTAACAATAAAAAACCACCAAGATAGTTAGTGGTCTAATCATAATAGCATGATTAGACGTCAAATTTCCAATTGATTATCGGATAAGGCTACTTTATAGGGTTTTATCTCGACTGTGCATGCTGTTATTGGCCATGCTATTTGAGCTGACAGGGCCATACTTGATGAGCTGGAGAGGGCTTTTTTACGATTGTTATTATTCAATCATGTAGCTGAATACTCTCATGAGAATATAAATTGTTGTAAATTATATTTTTTATTTATATGTAGGATCAGTTTTGTTGTTTTAGGGCCATTTGATTGGCATATCAGAGTCTTTGATAGGGTGTTTAATCATCGAAATATTAATCGAATAATTATTTTTATATTTTATTTCAGTATCTTATGTTTGTTTTTGATAGTTAATGTGTAACAAGTAAATAGACTTTTCATTATGTTTTATTGATTTACACACTTTTTATTGATGCATATAGAGGGTTAGGATAAATGGTAAAGCCATAACACTATTGTTATTGCTGACGATGATTTTTCATCTCAGTTAAAGTGACTCGTTGTGTTATGGCGCGATTATCTAATCCATTACTCGATTCAATATGCACGTTCGCGCAGCGGATGTATCGATTAGTTCACCTTGCTAATAATTACAGCTCAAATGGTTTTTGTTCAAATTATTTTTGTGATTGACAGTTTGTATCGCAAAGCCACTTTTAGCGTTAACGGCTCGGTTTGCAATTGGGGTTGAGTTGATTATGTAAAGTAGTGGATACATTTTATCGAGGTTACTAGTGCCTGATTTTGCCAGTATCACCTTGTTAAACAATCTAAAATTCTTATTCAGTTTAGTCAGGCTTAGGCATTTATCTGATGTATTATTAACATAAGTTGCCCCAGTGATAGCGTTGATATTTGAAGAATGTGAGATCCAGGTTGCGCTTAAACACAATAATATTGTATTTAATTAGACGTTCGGTCTAATATGATTATTATGAACAATTTAAGCTTAGATATAATAATGAGTGCAGATATAAGTCCAAGCCAGAAACCCCGTCGTGGAAGGCCTCCTAAAGTGTCGCGTGATAATCCAGATACACGGGCTGAGCTTATTCGAAGTGGTCTCGAACAACTGACAGAACAAGGCTTTGCCTCATCGGGTATTGAACCGATTTTAAAAAAAGTGGGCGTCCCCAAAGGCTCCTTCTATCATTATTTTGCTAGTAAAGAAGCATTTGGTCAGGCGGTATTGAAAAATTATGCCGACTATTTTTTACATAAGCTGGAAATTCATTTACTGGACGAATCATTTTTGCCACTAAGGCGAATTAGGAATTTTGTCGACAATGCCAAAGCAGGCATGATCCGTTATGAATTTAAGCGTGGTTGTCTAGTGGGTAACTTAGGGCAAGAAGTTGGCGTATTACCAGAAAGTTTTAGGCCGCAAATTATTGAGATATTGGTGAGTTGGCAAGACTGTCTAGCTCGGTGTCTTAAAGAGGCGCAATTACATGGAGAGCTGGCAGAAAGTGCAAACTGTCAACTTTTAGCTGAAAACTTTTGGGTCGGTTGGGAAGGGGCTGTCAGTCGAGCAAAGTTGGTGCAACAGGCCACACCGCTGGATAATTACTGCGATCTTTTTATGGCTGCATTACCCAAGTAATTTTAGCTTAGCCACTCTATTTTAAGTTGGTACAAGTTCACTCAAAATGTATTCATTAATAGACGAGTAGTCTAAATTAGGAGAAGACAATGTTTCATGGCATGTTAATTGAAAAAGATGATCAAGGTTATCGTACTACAGTGAAAAGCATTGATGAAAATGTGCTTCCTGCAGGAGATGTAACGGTAAAAGTACTTTATAGCACGCTTAATTATAAAGATGCCCTCGCTATTACAGGCAAAGCACCTGTGGTGAGAACATTTCCTATGGTGCCTGGTATTGATTTAGTGGGTGTAGTCGAACATAGCGATAGTGATAAATTTGCCGCTGGTGATACGGTATTATTGAATGGTTTTGGTGTCGGTGAAACCCATTGTGGTGGTTTAGCCACTAAAGCACGTTTAAAAAGTGAATGGCTCATTCCACTACCAAGCGCATTTTCCCCGCAGCAAGCCATGGCGATTGGCACCGCAGGCTACACGGCAATGTTATGTGTAATGGCACTTGAGAAAAATGGTGTCACACCCGATAAGGGTGAAGTGTTAGTGACCGGTGCTAATGGCGGTGTCGGCAGTTTTGCTATCGCAATTTTGGCCAAGCTTGGGTATCAGGTAGTGGCATCTACCGGGCGGGTTGATCAAAGTGATTATTTGAAAAAGTTAGGCGCTAAAGACATTATTGATCGTGCGAGCTTATCAGAAGCTGGTCGACCTTTGGCTAAGGAGCGTTGGGCTGGGGCGGTAGATTCTGTTGGCAGTCATACATTAGCCAATGTGTGTGCCAGTACAAAATATGGTGGGACTGTGGCTGCATGTGGTTTAGCACAGGGGATGGATTTTCCAGCGAGTGTCGCGCCTTTCATTTTACGCTGTGTGACGTTAGCGGGTGTTGACAGTGTGATGCGACCGTTAGCCGATCGTATTGAAGCATGGCAACGTCTTGGTGAAATCCTTGATCCTGCCATTTTTGATGACATAGTTCATGAAATCAGTTTGATTGAGGCGATTGATGTCGCCAGTGACTTATTGGCAGGTAAGGTTCGCGGCCGTGTTGTTGTTGACGTAAATCGTTAACATTCATGTTTAATCAGTTAGCCTAAGTTGATGATCGATTAGCTCGCTAAATATTAAAAATGCGACTAAGTAGGGTTATTTTGTTTAAGATGAGCTAATATTGATTTGTGGTTTATTTTTGAACTATTATGTTTGTGAGATAGTATCAAGCAATCAGTAAATAAACGCTGGTATTAAGATATTTTTAGTGTTGATATCAGCGTAAAAAGGCCATTAAATACTTTAAATATTATAACCTTAACTCTTTTTTATTTTACGATTATTTTTATGATGACTGAACCGTAACAGTTCTTAATCATTATGGTTAACATGTCAAGGATGATGAAATATTTATGTGCGAGAACATTCTACTACACAAGCAAGTGACAATATTTATTGTTGATGACGACGATGTAGATGTCCTTGGTATTGAAAGAGCCCTCAAGAAACTTAGAATCGCTAATCCCACCATACGCGCCAAAGATGGTATCGAAGCGCTAGAACTGCTTCGTAAAAAAGCCATTGCCAAACCTTATATTATTTTACTTGATATCAATATGCCTCGAATGGGCGGAATCGACTTTTTGAAAGAACTCCGTGCTGACGATGACCTATGCGGAAGTGTTGTCTTTATATTGACTACTTCAAGTGACGATCAAGATAAAATGTTAGCCTACAAAAAAAATGTTGCTGGATACATAGTCAAAAAACAAGTTGGCGAATCCTTTTTGAACATTGTTGATATGTTGGGGCATTATTGGCGTGTAGTGGAGTTGCCGTACAATGAATAACGTCGCTGCTAACCAAGAGTTACCTATCACGCTGTTAATTATCGATGACGACCTTGTGGATAGGAAATCAATTAGGCGTGCTTTAATGTCCAGTCATCGGCCTATTATTATAATAGAAGCTAAAACAGGCGCAGAAGGGATCGCTCAGTTCGAAAACAATATTGTTGATGTGCTCTTGATTGATTACCGGTTGCCAGATATTGACGGTTTAGCATTAATTAAAGATCTATTAGCGCGAAAAAAAACGGACGCAACGATTATTATGGTGAGTCAGCATGAAGATGAAATTTTATCATTAAATGCACTCAATGTTGGCGCGCACGACTTCCTGTTAAAAACCGAGGTCAATTCCGAACGTTTAATGAGAACTATCCGTCAGGCGCAACATCGTCAGTTTCTTGAAGGCGTAGTACGTGAGAAAAATAACGCATTAGAATGGCTAGCAAATAGAGATTCATTAACTCAATTAATCAATCGTTATACTTTTGAGAAAACACTTAAAGATGCTTGTACTAGAGTGTTATTCACCGGTGATAACATCGCGCTTCTGTTTATCGATTTAGACAATTTTAAAAAAGTGAATGACACATTAGGCCATTTTACTGGGGATAAGCTGTTACAAAACGTAGCCACTAGATTAGCTTCAGTAATTAAAGACGGTGATTGTTTAGCGCGTCTTGGCGGTGACGAATTCGTTATTTTGGCGAATAATATTGATTCAGAGCAACAAACATTCGCCATTGCCACTCAAGTTATTGATGCATTGACCCCTCCTTTACAAGTCGGAAATACGGCTTTTTCGATAACAGCCAGTATTGGTATTTCTATGTTAGGTGAGTTTGCCTCTTCACCTGAAGCAATGATGAAGTGTGCTGATATTGCCATGTATAAAGCTAAGCAGAACGGTCGAAATCACTTCTGTTTGTATACCGATATTCTTCATCAAGAAACACAGAGCAACGCCATTCTTGAAGAAGAAATGTCTTATGCGCTGCAATTGGAGCAGTTCGTAGTTTATTACCAACCTCAAATTTGTACAAAAACGAAAAAAGTTAAAGGGGTTGAGGCACTGATCCGTTGGGATCATCCTACCCGAGGTGTTTTAGCGCCAGGCGTATTTCTTGATATGGCTGAAGAATTAAACTTAATTAGTGAGATCGGTCAGTGGGTATTACAAACGGCTTGTAATCAATTAAAGCAATGGCAGTTGCAATATAACCTCTTAGACGAAGAGCTGACCATATCGGTCAATTTGTCTGCCTTACAATTACAAGATGTGCGATTGCTCAGTTTAGTTTCTCATGCCTTAGAATCGAGTCAATTATCACCATGTTGTTTAGAGCTAGAAATTACTGAAAGCTCGATTATTCATAGCCCTGAAAACATAGTTGAAAGGCTCCATGAGCTGACCAGAAAAAATGTAAAATTAGCTTTGGATGACTTTGGTACCGGCTATTCATCGATTAAACATTTACACCTGTTTCCTATTCATTCTTTAAAAGTGGATAAGAGTTTTATTGCTGCCTATAAGCAAAAAAAATCCCAAGATAAAGTGCTTGAAGCCATGATTAACTTTGCTAAATACCTTGGACTATGTGTGATTGCCGAAGGGGTAGAAACTGCAGAGCAGCTTGATTTTTGCCAATCTCAAGGCTGCGATTTGATACAAGGTTATTATTATTCTAAACCGATTTGCGCCGCAGATTTTGAAGCTAAATATTTAGCCATATAGTGAGTGAACTGCATATTTGGTAATGAAATACTATTGAGATAATTATGTTAAAGCAAATACCTTTGTTAAATCGTATTAAACCGCATTCATCGGCAATCACTTTTGTATTTGCGGCAGTGTTAATGCTGATTATTTGTCATTTTGTTTATTGGCAAGAAGTCGGCTCGATACAGCGTGAAATTGATACCGTCGCGCGCGCGAAAGCCGACATACTTAGAGAACACATAGATAACTTAAAACGTGAAACTTTATTCCTATCTAAACTGCCTGATGTAAAAGGCATTGCATCACTTGCTCACCAACCAGTATTAGACACTGAACAGCAAGCCCAATTTAATACCCATATTGCTCACTTAAAAGACGTATTTAAATATTATATTCAAAGTATTCCTGAGTTAGAACAAGCGCGTTTTATTGATAGTAAAACGGGCTTTGAGACGATTCGAGTAGAACGAATGAAAGGTAGCGTAATCGCGTTACCTGATTCATCTTTACAACAAAAAAGTGATAGAGATTATTTTATTGAAGCTCAAAAATTACAAGAGGGTGATGTATACGTATCGCCTTTTAATCTCAATCAAGAAAATGGCTCACTTGTCTTCCCTTACTTACCGGTAATGCGGGTGAGTACATTAGTTTTTTCTCAAGCGAAACAGCAAAAAGAATCGATTGGGCAAATCGTAATTAATGTGTCTGCTGAAGTACTATTTTCTCAACTAGATATCACCAGCACTTACTCAAATATTAATATCTATTTAGTCAATGATGCTGGTGATTACTTACTTCATCCAGATAAGACGAAAACCTTTGGCTTTGATATTGGTCAACGATACACACTAGAAGACGATTTTACTGATGTTGGTGACGGTATGTACCTCACCAAGGATGACAATGATTTTTTTAGTTGGCTTAAGGTATTATTTTTTTCTGAGGAGAATGTTTACTTAGATAGCACCAATACACAGCGAAAAGTGGTGGTGCTTGCGGTGGCAAATAATCACCTAGCAATAACCAAAACACTCACGGTGATTTTTTGGTATTGGGTCATTATTGGCATTTTAATACTGCTATTGAAGAACACAAAAAATGAAGTCGCATTAAAGGCTAAGCAACAACACCTCAATACTGTTTTGACTATGGAGCAAGAACTAAACTCAATATTAAGCCATGCCCCTAATGGTATTATGGTGGTTAATCGACAAGGTATTATCACCCTCGCCAATACTCAAGTTGAACGTATTTTTGGCTACTCTCAAGGTGAGTTGTTAGGCCAATCGATGAATGTACTATTACCGGCAAGGTTTTGTCATGTACACCCTAATTTTATGCAAGCGTTTTTCTCTGCACCTGAAACTAAATTAATGGGCGGCGGTCGAGAATTATATGGCTTACACAAAACCGCCAAAGAAGTACCGCTTGAGATAGGTTTGAGTGTTATTGAATATAAGGGTGAGTTACAAGCTATTTGCGGTATTGTTGACATCACATTGAGAAGGCAATTAGAGCATTTGTTTGAGATGGTTGTAGATACCTTACCCAATGCGGTTTTGCTGGTTGATTATAATGGCGTTATTGAGTTAGTTAATAAACAGACTGAGAGGCTGTTTGGTTATTCAAGAGACGATCTCTTAGGTAACAATATTGCTATGCTGGTGCCTGAGTCTTTTCGTGAACAGCATTTAGCCTGGCGACAATCGTTCTTTATTGCCGCAGGTGAAGAGATTGATACCGAACGCTATTATATTAGTGGTTTATGCAAAGATGGCAGTATATTCCCGTTATCCATTGGGTTATGCACTATTGAAACGCATAAAGGTAAAAAACTGCTTTCATCTATTGTTGATTTAACGGATAGCGAACTCGAAGCAAGTGCATTAAAAAAGGTCACCGAAAATTTAGACCGCACCAGTAAAATGGCTGGCATTGGTGGCTGGGAGCTCGATTTAATCACCAACGAGTTGTTTTATTCTGAAGAGACCTATCGTATTCATGGCTTGCCATTGGGTTCTAAATTATCTCTAGACGAAGCAATTGCATTTTATACGCCAGATTCACAACCGATTATCCGCAAAACCCTTACAGAAGCCATTGAAATGGGGAAAGATTGGAATGTTGAGGTGCGTTTTACTAATGCTGCCAATAAGCTCATATGGGTCAAGGTTGCGGGCACTATAGAGTATGAAAATGGTAAAGCCGTTAGGCTTGCAGGAACCATGCAAGATATTTCAGAACGCAAATATTTCATTGAGGAACTTTCCAGAAGTAATACCGAACTGGATAACTTTGCCTACGTTGCCTCGCATGATCTTAAATCGCCTTTACGCGGCATTGATCAATTAGCCAGCTGGTTAGAAGAAGATTTAAAAGACAAATTAGAAGCTGAAGATGCTGAGCATTTACGCTTAATGCGTGGTCGTATTAGCCGGATGGAAAAACTGTTAGATGACTTACTCTCCTATTCAAGAGCGGGCAAAAAAGGCGATGTTATTCATTCAATTAATATAAAGTCTGTGGTCGAAAATGTGTTTGATTTATGCAATACCAAAAATGCCTTTTCGCTGGAGTTTGAGTCCGCGACAACCGACATAACGACTGCTAGTGTGCCACTTGAGCAAGTGATAAGAAACCTGATTAATAATGCGATTAAACATCATGACACCGGAAAAGGCACTGTATATGTATCTATGGTGGTGAACGCTCCTTTTTATGAATTTGTGGTTAGAGATGATGGCCCAGGGATACTTGATGAGTTCTCTGAGAAAATATTTACCATGTTCACCACCTTAAAACCTCGAGATGAAGTGGAAGGCAGTGGCATGGGATTAGCGATTGTGAAAAAGATAGTGGTCGCCATGGGGGGCGAAATTAGCTTAGATACGAGTGTGCAAAAGGGCGCTTGTTTCAAGTTTACTTGGCCAATGGAAATACAAAACTTGATGCCCAACACCAGAGATGTCGAGTAGTGTTAATTTTGCCATCGTATGGGTTATCGTTGAAAAAAGATTTTATAGGCGCCTCAGCACTTTAGTTTAGCACTTTAGCTCAGCTCTTTAGTTCAACAACTTAGCTTGGCAGCTGATTGGTAAGCTAAATTCCGCTGTAAATCGCCACATAAACTGAAATGTTTAGCCCCTACGGATAACTCAACAGTTAGCGTATCTGTTGAGTCTTTTGGAGGCGATGTTTGGTTAATTTATAAAGTTGTTTATTTGGGTGTCACTATTTATCGCTTATACGCTTAATAATGAAATAAGTGATAGTGAAGCGTCATCTGTAAGAAAGTCCATTTAATTTCAATACGCATCAGCGACTATGCAAGATGCATAAAGACGATAGCGTCATTTCACGGTAAACTATGTAGATTGTAGAGACAGCTTTTTGAGGTCATGAGAAAACATGGTAGAACTGCAGCAAAATAATCCACTTCACGGTTTAAAATCAGAAACGATGATTTCTGAGTTAGTGGCATTTTATGATTGGAAAATTTTATACGCCGCGTTGCGTTTAGAATGTTTCAACACTAATCCCAATATAGAAGCTTGTGTTAAGTTTCTTAAAAAAACCGAATGGGCCAGAGAACGCGTTGAAAATTTTTATTTGTATCGTTTTAAGCGTATGCCAAAAGGTAACTCTGCACAATTTGAACTAAAACCCCGAGAACGTGGCTTTGCTGATGGTATTTTACCACGCAAACCGCAACCTTTAACGGTTGAGTTAGTCGCAGAAATGAAAGCCAAAGCAACCGCCGATTATGAACAAATGAAGCATAATCAAAGTCGTTCATATGCTTCTCCGTCATCAGTTTCATATTCATCATCGAGTCGTTCAAATGACAGCGATGCAGCGACACAGCGTAGTAATAAAAATAAGCCTCAGCCGACATTTGATCCAAACAATCCGTGGAATAAATAACGGCTCGATTAATCTCATGTCCATACTAACGCAACCCAAAGATAATCATAATATTTTTGGGTTGCGTTTTTTATTGGGCATAAATTATATCTTAGTTAGCGATATAGCGTTCAGTGCCTTTCTAAGATTAGGTTGGCTATTTTTGTCAAGGTGTAGACACGCGACACAATGATTGCTTAAATAGAAATGCATGTCTTTGTTGTAATTAACTACGGCGCATTCGTATCAAGGTAACTGGGGTTATGTTGGTCGTGCTGTTAGCTTAATTTGAGGCATAAGGGATTAAGTACCTCACCCATTTTGCTATTAGCATTGGGATACAACAGGATAATAATAATGAAACTGAATAAAACCTTACTCGCCATAGGTATCGCATCTAGCGTGGTTATTGTTGGTTGCGGTGACGACACTCAATACGGTAAAACTCCTCAAGTCACACCTGAGCCTGAAGCCGCTCCTCTACTGCAAGCTTTTGCCCCTAATGGCACTTTAAAAGCGCAAATTCGTCGTACCCAATATGGGGTGCCGCACATTACCGCTGACAATTTAGAAAGTCTTGGTTTCGGTAACGGTTATGCCCAAGCGCAGGATAATTTATGTGTGATGGCGGATGGATTTATCAAAGCCAATTCAGAACGGTCGATGTACTTTGGTCCTCATGCATCGCTTGATTTTACAACTGGTCTTCCGACCAGTGAAGATAACGGTAACCTCATTTCCGACTTTGCATATAAAGCGTTAAAAATACGCCAGCTTGCTGAAAACCAATATTCGCAGTTTAGTTATAATTCGCGAGCACTAATGGAAGGGTTTAGTGCTGGATATAATCAATATCTTAGCGACATTGAAGCTGGGACTCAAACTGGCGAACCATTTTGCGCCGGTCAGCCGTGGGTTAAACCCATTACCGGTGTTGATGTGGCCAGCTATTTATTTTCTATTGCATTATTACCTGGTGCGGCAAACTTTTTAGATTTGATTTTTTATGCTAACCCCGGTGATGGCCAAGAATATTTACCGCGTATAGTGGGGCCGGCACCGTCTGCAGCACAGACCGCGTTTGTACATGATATGAACAACACTTTAATTGCCCGTGCGGCAAACATTACCACTCCAGAAACGAATCCTCGTAATTTGGGATCTAATGGTTGGGGATTAGGCAAAGACAAAACCGAAAATGGCAAAGGTATGGTTTTGGGTAATCCACATTTTCCGCATACTGGTAATTTACGCTTTTGGCAGTCACATTTAACCATACCAGGACAAATGGATGTGATGGGCGGTTCGTTAGTCGGTATGCCAGGGTTGGTTAACATAGGCTTTAACAAAGATGTTGCTTGGACGCATACCTTTTCTACCGCCGAACACTTTGTAATGTATAACCTTGAGTTAGTTTCAGGTGATAGATTGCAATATTTGTATGACGGGTCGCCATTGCCGATCACCAAAGAAACGGTTTCGATATTAGTTAATGGCGGCGCGGCAGGCATGCTGGTGGCGGAAAAAGATATTTATACCACAGCTAAAGGCCCAATGGTTGAAGCGCCGCCAACATTAGCGCCGTTTGGGTGGGATGATGGTCAAGCTTTCTTTATTCAAGATGCCAATATGGCCAACAAAGATCCGATTGATCATTGGTTAGCCATGAACCTCGCTAGCAATAAAGATGAATTTCAACAAGCGTTTAAAAATTATGATGGGGTAATATTCAATAACACCATGTATGCCGATAAAGAAGGTAATGCATTTTATATTGATGATTCTACTGTGCCGGGTTTTTCTGATTTAATGATCGATATTATTAGAACCACCCCAGCGATTGTTGCGGCTAAAGCACAGGCGGGATTTACTATTCTACCTGGTAATACCTCCGCATTTAGTTTTAGCGAGCCTATGCCTTACGAGCGTGCGCCCAAGCTTGAGCGAAGTGACTTTGTACAAAATTCAAATAACTCATTTTGGTCGACCAACCTTGCTGCTCCTTTAGAAAACTTCTCTCCTTTATACGGACCAGAACGAGGCCCATTGTCGCTCCGCACTCGCATGGGGTTAACCTTAATGAATGATGCTGCGGGTGATGACGGGAAATTTAATATTGACGAATTAGAAGCTGCTTTGTTATCTAACCGCGCCTATCTCGCTGAAATTGTGTTAACTGATTTAATTAGCCAATGTGATCAACAAGGTTCTACGCCTGTGATGGTGAGTGCAACATTGTCTAAAGATATCTCAGCATCGTGTGCAGCATTAAAAGCCTGGAACGGTAAACAAGATAATGACAGTAAAGGGGGAGCGTTAATTCGTGAGTTTGCCCATCAATTTGATCAAAATACTATGTTAACTGAGCCGTTTGATTATATGAGCGCCGCAAGCACACCTAATAAGCTTAATACTGATGGCAGCGCATTAATGGCTTTAGCCCATGCGGCGTTGAATCTCGAAGCGGCAGGCTTTGCTGTTGATGCTGCATTAGGGGACGTGCAATTTGTTGAAAAGTCACTCCCTGATGGCAGTGCTTCTGGGGTTAAGTTACCTTGGCCTGGTAGTCATAATGCTGAGGGGGGATTCAACGTATTTTCAACCAGTTTATCTGGTGATGACACCTTAATCCCTCAACATAAATACGCACCAGTATTAGATGTTGTGACAGGTAAAGCGACAGCATCAGGATTAACCGCACAAGGATATCAAGTGCGTTATGGTTCAAGTTGGATGATGACCGTCAGCTTTACTGATGATGGTCCTAAAGCAAAAGGTATTTTGACTTATTCGGAATCGAGCAACGTACTAAGCCCGAGCTTTTCTGATCAGAGTGAATTGTATTCTACACAAAAGCAGTTACGTCCATTGTTATTCACTGAGGCAGAGATCCAAGCATCACTTGAATCCACTACAGAGCTGACCTACCAACGAAATTAGTAGTGGTCAGACCAAATAAACCAACCTGTTAGTTGCAGGTTGGTTTTCCATCAACAATTAACTAAGTTTGTGATTAAAATCAATAAAGCTATCAAATTAGCCCCATTCTGTGCCGCTTTTAGATTATCAACCCCTACTTTGGTATAAGAAGACCTAGCTTGACCTATTCTTGTAACTACAACAAACTCACAACTAAATATTATTATAATTAATGGGATAACAAAACAATGTTGATTTTTCTTATTTGTATTGGCGTGCTGCTGCTTGCATACAAGTTTTATAGTCCGTTTGTAGAACGACAAGCTGGTATTGACCCTAACGCAAAAACCCCCCAAGCGCGTTTTGAAGATGGTGTTGACTATGTTCCTGTTCATCCAGCGAAAGCGTTTTTAATTCAATTTCTTAATATTGCCGGAGTTGGACCGATATTCGGCCCCATTTTAGGTGCGTTGTACGGCCCTATTGCACTGGTGTGGATTGTGCTGGGTAATATACTGGGTGGTGCAGTACACGATTATTTTTCTGGCGTAATGAGCATTAAGGAAGACGGTAAAAGCTTACCTGAAATTGCAGGGCATTATTTTAACATCTACTTTAAAGCGGCCATGTTGATCTTTACCGCTATGCTGCTGTTCTTTGTTGGCGTGGTGTTTATCATGAGCCCAGCAGGTTTGCTGAGTAACTTAGATTATTTTAAAGATACTATTTTTGCTAATAATACCTTTTGGGTATTAGTTATTTTAGCTTACTACTTCTTCGCAACATTACTGCCGATAGACAAAATTATTACTAAGCTTTATCCCTTTTTTGGCGCGCTAATGATTGTGATGACAACCTCTATTGCAGTGGCGTTATTAATCCATGCGCCACAACTACCAGAATTTGGCGATGTATTTGCTTATTTTAATCACAGCCACTACAACAATGATTTATTAGAGCCTAATCCAGACGGTTTACCTGTATGGCCATTATTGTTTGTGACCATTACTTGTGGTGCCATCAGTGGTTTCCATTCAACGCAAGCTCCGATTATGGCCCGTTGTTTAACCAACGAAAAGTATGTTCGTCCAGTGTATTATGGCGCCATGGTTGCTGAAGGTATTGTTGCTTGTGTATGGGCAACAGCGGGTATTGCTGCATTCCCTGGTGGTTATGTTGAGCTAAAAGCTATTCTTGCTCAAGGTGGCCCAGGTATGGTGGTTAATCAAGTCGCAACCACTTACTTAGGTGTTATCGGTGGTATTATGGCGGTTATCGCGGTTGCTGTATTCCCTATTACATCTGGTGATACTGCATTTAGATCGTTACGTCTAACCATTATCGATGCGTTTAAAATTCCACAAAGCATGACTAACCGTCTGTTAGTTGCGGTACCTGTGTTAATTATCGCTTACTTTATGACCAAAATTGACTTTACGTTAATTTGGCGTTACTTCGCATTCTCTAATATGTTGTTATCTACCAGCGTATTGTGGCTAGCGACTAAGTATCTGTTTGATCGCGGCGCGTTCCATTGGATTGTTAGTCTGCCTGCTATTATCGGTACTTGTGTGACTCTGTCGTACATTTTAACCGCCGGTATTGGCTTAGGTTTTCCACAAGAGATGAGCCAGCCAGCGGGTATCGTGGTGGGGGTAGTGTGTCTTATCGCTCTGATTATTGCGCACAACAAGCGTAAAGTGACTCCTGCTGCATAATTTTTTACAGCGTTAATTCATTCAAAGGGCTGCTTAATGCAGCCCTTTTTATTGCTCAGCTAAAAATCGATGTGATTAGTGACCCACACGATCAAGCTTTTGTATCAGTTCCATCTTAATACTATTGGGTGTTTGGCTGTGCCAGTAGCCACTGACGTAAGCAAATAGCGGTAACATGAACATAGTGGTCAGCAACACTATTAATATCCCTCTGGCGGATAGCTGAATACCATTACGAGTACTAAATTGTAGAGCTTGTTTTTTTGGACAAGCTGATACACAACGCATACAGGCTTGGCACTCGTCGGAGCGAATATTTTTTTGAGTATGCACTGATATATTAGCAGGGCATGCGCGAGTACATTTATCGCAACTCATGCCTTTGGCATCAATTAAACAATGTTGAGTATCGCGGCGTATTTTGAATGGGCTTAAAAAACTGACAATACCTAACAGTGCGCCATAGGGGCAAATATAACGGCAAAAACCTTGGCGACGCCATGCTGCTAAGGCAAAGATAACACTAAAACCTATCAGTGCAGCTATGGATGGCATCATAAAAAACACAGCCATTTTTAAGTCAGCTACTTTGTGATAATTGCCCTCTAAGTAGTGGGGAATACTTGCCGATGGCATAGAAATGACCAAATAAAGCAGCGCTGCGAGTAGTAAATACTTGACCATTCTCAGTGGCCAGTCAATCCATGCTGGTGGTAATAGTTCAGCATGAATAACACGCTTTCTGAGTTTATACAGGTATTCACCAGCAAGTCCCAGCGGGCAAGCCCAGCCACAAAAAGCGCGTTTGCACACCACACCGGTAAGTAGGACGACACAGAGCATCACTACCGCCGCGGGGTGATTTTGATCCCACAGGCCTAAGGTTAAAATTGCTTTAAGTTCTATGCCGCCAGCAATAGGTAAAAATGCATCACCGATATCGGGTCGCATTAACCAAGGTGTTTCTCCTGCATATAATAAGCCTGCGTTGATGGCATATTGCACCCCGACTAATAACATCGCCAGGGCAAAAAAATGTTGGCAAATTTCACGTACTTGGTTGGGTCTACCTTCAGCATTAGCAAATGCAGGTTGGTATTGCCCTACTGCGGTGACGATTAATACTGACACGAGCAATAGGAGCAATAATGGCCAAAAAAAACTGGCTAAGGTGGCACCAAGTAATAATGCTCCGCTAGCGAGTGCCCCCCATTTTTTGCCACTCCAATACAGTAGGCTAGTGCTATACACTAGGGCTAGCATTAAGGTGATTGATTCAATTGTGCTCATTATCCAATGCCTGTGCTGTGGTTCTCTCGGTTAATAATGATAAAACCTCAGCATTCAAGCGAATGTGAGTTGGGTCGCCAAACTTAATAATAGTTTTCTAAATATATGATCTATATTGGTTTGTTTTATTTATGTAAACATTGTTAAGTCTTGTGTTAATTAGCTTGTTTCAATTGATTGTCATTAACCTGTCTTATTTTTTCGTTAACGTATTAAGATGATTTTGTGAAAGTAAAAAGTGGCTAATGGCTAGGTTTTCATTTGAGCATTCCTTCGAGATAGACACCTTAAAGCGCTTGATTGCTCAGCATCAGCAGCAATTTCGCCATCAGTCCTTGGCAGATTTATATTACCGTGGTGAAAAATTGTCGGTTACAGCCATTGAGCTAGGTCAACAGCAACAGCCATGTCCTACGGTATTGTTTGTTGGCGGGGTCCATGGGGTTGAGCGCATCGGTGCCCAAGTGATTTTGGCCTTTTTAGACAGCTTACTCAATCGGTTACCATGGGATACTCACTTACAGCAATTATTGCAACACGTGCGCTTAGCCTTTGTCCCCGTTGTGAATCCGGTTGGCTTTTTGCGTGGCAGCCGAGGTAATGGTAACAATGTTGATTTAATGCGTAATGCTCCCATTGATTCAGATGAAGACGTGACCTTTCTTGTCGGCGGTCAGCGACTTTCGCCGCGTTTGCCTTGGTATCGAGGGCAAAATGGTATGGAGCTAGAAACCCATGCGTTAGTGAGCTATGTGCAACAATTACAGCAAGACAGCAGCAGTGTTATGGTGCTCGATGCTCACTCAGGTTTTGGTTTACAGGATCATTTGTGGTTTCCCCATGCGCATACTCGACAACCCTTTGAAGGCATGGGTTATATTTATCAGTTAATGCAGTTGTTCGAAAAAGGCTATCCGCATCACAGCCATTATCAGTTAGCACCTCAAAGCCATTTCTATCGTACTCACGGTGATATTTGGGATTATTTGGTGGCGAGTAATGTCAGCGGGAAACCGTTTATTCCGTTAACCTTAGAAATGGGCTCGTGGGCTTGGGTACGTAAAAATCCACGTCAGCTATTTAACTTCTCTGGTTATTTTAATCCGCAAAAAACACATCGGCATCAACGTATTTTACGCCGTCACCTGGTATTAATGCAGTTCATTATAGATGCAGCTTATGCGCAAATTATTGAACAAATAAAACCCCAACAACTGACACAATTGACTCAACAAGCTAAGCGCTTCTGGTCTAAAAAGGCTAAGTGAGGATAAACGATGACCACCTTAGTGTTACTCAGAGGCTTAATGCGCGACAGCCGCCATTGGTCTGGTTTTGACCAGCGTTTAAACCAGCAAGGGCTCAATGTCATTTGTGTTGACTTGCCCGGTAATGGCCTACTGGTCAATCAACTTAGCCCAGGTAAGATGCAAGACTATTGCGAGGCGGTGTGGCAACAAATTGATGCCGCTTTGCTCAAGCAGGCCATGCTGCCAAGCCAAGTTAAGTTGGTCTTGGTGGGATTATCAATGGGCGGTATGTTGGCGCTAACCATGGCGGCGCAGTGTCGCTCACGAATTCAGCATGTGGTGTTAATTAACAGCAGTGCGGCCAACTTGTCGCCTTGGTATTATCGGTTTCAATGTGTCGGCTTAGTGACCTCTATAACGCATGTTTTACTAAGGTTTTTGCGCTCTGGCTTAGCGAGTTCTCAGCAAGCCAACACAGGCAGAGGTCACTGGTTAGAAGCGATTGTCGTTGATTTTACCAGCAGGCATTTTAGTCACAACATTGAAGTGATTAATGCTTGGAGTTTACTGAGATTGCAATGCCATACATCATTTATCAATGGACTAAGGCAATTGTACGCTTCGGCCCGTTTTCATGGTCCTGAATTGAATAACATACCGGTCAGCGTGATAGTCGCCAATCAAGATAAGTTAGCTCACCCCAAATGCAGCGAACAGTTAGCGTTATTTTATCAAACACAGTTACATAAAATGG
Source organism: Shewanella sp. SG44-6 (assembly GCF_014164185.1). Lineage (NCBI taxonomy): Bacteria > Pseudomonadati > Pseudomonadota > Gammaproteobacteria > Alteromonadales > Shewanellaceae > Shewanella > Shewanella sp. SG44-6. The sequence goes on from NZ_JACJER010000021.1 coordinate 44,481, forward strand.
ATGATTGCGGCCATGATGCCAGTCTCGATCAGCCACTGAAATTACAACAACTATTACTGGATATTATTCGTTAGAAGTCAGTTATTAGGGCTTATCGAATCGTGATTAGTGACTCTAGCTTGCTTGCCATTTTTTTATGTCTTGCTGCCAAGCGTCGGCGGTAAAGTCGATAAATGCTCTGACGACGGTTTGTTGATAACTGCGCGACAAATACACGGCCCATATGGTTTTACCTGGTACCGTCAGTTGGGGTAATACTTCAACCAGTTCTTGGCGTTCAAGGTAGCCATTGGCTAAATCGGTAGGTAAACAGACTATGCCATTGCCGCGACGGGCTGCATTGATTAATACGCCCATGTCGTTGGCTTGTAAATTACCGCTCACATCCAATAGGTGAGGTTGTGAGTCTGCAATTATTTCCCAGCGTTGCTGACTAGAGTGGCGTAAACAGTTGTGTTGCAATAAGTCATTAACCGATTCGATGGCTGAATGTTTGGCGAGATAGTCTGGGGAGGCACAAATGACGCTATCGATGTGCATTAAGCGTCTAGCTATTAAGCTTTCATCTGGCTGATGGGTGTAACGCAGGGCGATATCAACCCTGTCGTTAACCAATTGTGAGACATTATCCGACAGTAATAGTTGTATATTAACCTGAGGATGTTGCAGGCAAAAATCCTCAACTACGTCATACAGTTTGTGTTGCCCAAGTCCAATGGGCGAGGCGATACGGATACTGCCTACCAGTTCATTATTATGACTATTGGCGCGACTCTCCATCGCGGTGACTTCACTTAAAATACGCTGGCAATAATTCAGTGCTTCTTCGCCTTGTAAGGTAAGACTCACTTGGCGAGTGGTGCGATGTAATAATCGCAACCCCAACCATTGCTCAACTTCTTTGATATGGCGTGACACTTGTAAACGGCTTAAACCTAGTTGCTCGGCAGCTTGGGTAAAGCTGCCACAACTGGCCACTTCCACAAAGCTGCGTATAGCAGATATTTTGTCCATAACATCATCCTATCGCGACAGCCAAAGGTTATAAGCTTTCTATATTTTCCAATAGGTTATCGGCTTTGTTAATAATGGCCTGTTGCGTGTGCGCATCCATTTTTTGCCAGTTTTTATACACCATAGTCATGCGAGGGTTGTGTTGAAATTTCTCTTGATGGCGTTGAATAAAATGCCAATATAAACTGTTGAATGGGCAGGCGTTATCTTCTGTCTTGAGTTTGACATTGTAATGGCAGCTTTTGCAATAGTCGCTCATTTTGTTCAAATAGTTACCGCTGGCGGCATACGGTTTGGTGGCCACAATGCCGCCGTCGGCAAATTGAGTCATCCCGCGGGTATTGGGCATTTCGACCCATTCGATGGCATCAATGTAAATGCCCAAATACCACTGGTCGACGTCATCTGGATTGATACCCGCGAGTAAACTAAAACAGCCCGTGACCATTAACCGTTGAATATGGTGGGCATAGGCATAATCGAGCGACTGTTTTATGGTGTGGTGCATGCAATTCATCTTAGTGTTGGCGGTCCAAAAATACTCCGGCAGAGGGCGTTGTGCTTGCAAGGCATTTTGCGTCGCGTAGTCGGGCATATTGATCCAATAAATACCGCGGACATATTCGCGCCAACCGAGTATTTGGCGGACAAAACCCTCTACTTGGGCCAGTGAAATATCATCTTGATGCGCTTGCCAATGGGCGATAACTTTATTGATGACTTCGCTAGGTGAAATCATTTTGCTGTTAAGCGCAAACGATAATCTTGAATGATATAGACTCCAATCCGCACGACTATTTTCGGTCATTGCATCTTGAAAATGACCAAAGCGGATTAATAAATGCTGGCAAAAAAAGTCAAGCAACTCACGTGATTGGCGTCGATTAAGCGGCCATAATAATTGGCTTTCTGCTTTGCCTATGGTGTTGATATTATGGCGCTTAAGTCGGGCTAAAATATCACTGACGTCGTTGGCAAACATTAATGGCGCAGGAATATCGCCAAGGTCATTCTTTTTAAAGCTGGCACGGTTTCGCTGGTCAAAGTTCCACTGGCCTCCCAAAGGTTCTCCATCTTGCATCAGCACATTAAAACGTTTGCGCATCCGCCGATAAAAGAACTCCATTTTGGCGTGTTTTTTCGGGGTGAATTCAGTTTGAATATCGCTAAACGGCAGTAAAAAATGTTCACTGTCAGTGCTATTGATAGCAATGCCTGGTAGTAAAAGAGAGCCCAATTGCTTGGCTAAACGGTATTCGTCAGCGTGTTGGTATTGAAAATGGGTTAATTGATACGTTGCAGTAATGTGTTCAAGCAAGGCGGGTAGGTCGGCATAGTGCTGGGTTTCATCTAAGGTCAGGTACAAAACTTGATGACCACTCTTGGCTAAGGCCTGTGCAAATTGCGCCATAGAGGCAAAAAAGGCACAGACCTTCTGCACATGATGAGTGACGTAGCTTGCTTCTTGTCCCAACTCGGCAATCAAATACACCACATTAGGATCGACTTGTTTAAACCAGGAGTGTGACGCATTAAGTTGATCGCCCAAGATGAGTCTCAATGTGCTGGTTTCTGGCAATAATGTTGGTGAAGCATTGGTGTAAAGTGTCGTCATGGTGATTACCTTTATTCAGATTTATGTCGGCGACAGCGTTCAGAACAATATTTAACCTTGTCCCAATCTTTAGCCCATTTTTTACGCCACGCAAACGGGCGTTGGCAAACTAAACAGACTTTATGCTCAAGATGGAGTTTTTTATGTGTCATGACGGTCTTTAGCCTGAGTTGTTGCTATCGGTTTGCCCTTAGTTCGTTTTCGCTTAGGGCTAACATGACGACCTAATACCGCAGCGATATGGCGTTTAACTTGAGGTTGATCGCGATATGACCACAAGCGATCGCGGGCAATTTGTGATGCCAGAGTAAGATCTATCATAGGTTCAGGGTAATCACGGCCTAAGATTAGGTCATTGAAAATAGCTTCCATTGGCGGTTGCAGCCAAGGTTGATGAATATACTCATTGGGTAAGTTGGTGAGCTCTGGGCACCACAATCGAATAAACTCCCCACGTGGATCTTGGTCTTGTGACTGCTTGATGGGATTGTATAAGCGTATGGTGTTAATGCCTGTCACCGAGGCTTGCATTTGCAGTTGCGGGTAATGGATCCCAGGTTCAAAATCGAGAAAATAATTGGCTAACGGTAAGCTAGCATGTTGCCACGCAATGTTTAAATGATGGGTAACAAAACTGACCAACATGGCGCGCATTCTAAAATTGATATAACCAGTCTCTCGTAAACAGCGCATGCAGGCATCAATAATGGGGATCCCCGTTTGGCCTTCAGCCCAGCGCTGAATATCTTGCGCTACGTTGTCGTCGCTGCGATAAGGATAATCTAGATACCCAGGGTTTACCGGGGTGAATTCCATGCTGCATTGGCTTTCAAATTTCTGCATAAAATGGCAATGCCAATGTAGGCGCGACATCATCGCTAATAAAGGCTTTTTCCACGCTTTATTGCTGGTTTGTACTGCGTTATAACGGGTTAATGTCGCTTGATACACTTGCTTTAAACTGATGTTTCCCCATGCTAAATAAGGTGATAAGCGTGAACAGTGGCTGCGACTTAAGCTTGGGCTCGAAATACTGCGTTGGTAGTCTTTACCACGGTAGCTTAGAAAACTGCTCAGTATTGCTCTAGCCGCTTTAGGACCACCCGTTTGGAATTGATCGTTGTCTGTAATGATGGCCTGATCGATAAGCGGAGTATGATAGTTATCGAGCTTTTGCAGCGGACATTGTTGCCAATTGGGGACCGCAATAGGGCTGTTCATCACTTGTTGCCAGTGTTGATCCCAGGCTTGACGATGCTTGCGCCCTCGAACTACCGCACCTGTTGGTGATTGTTGCCAATGGATCTGTTGCTGATGACACCAGAGTGCCACCGCTTTATCGCGCTCAAAGCTGTTGTGTAGACCAATCTCTTGATGGCTGAACATAGTGTTAATTTCAAACTGTTGTGATAACTCGTCCAGTAAATCAATTATTGGTACACAAAAGGCATACACCTGACCATTAAATCGCGCCAGTTGTTGATTCATGTCTTGCAGCGACTGCCACACAAAGCGCCAATGACGTTGATTATAATGCGAGTCAGCCAGCATAAAGGGTTCAAAATCATAAATGAGCAAGCAGGGTAAATCATGGTTAAACGCATCGACCAGCGGCTGATGATCAGACAAGCGCAAGTCGCGTTTAAACCAGACGATATTAATAGCCTGTTTGATCGTGTCGGGCATGGCGCCAAAAATCTCATGGTGAATTAGGCTATTAGATACGCATTAGCACGCCGTTTAGATTGCTTTAAACTACACAATTATGATTTATTTTGTATCTATAAATGAAACAATTAAGCGCAATAAGTGATATTTATCTCGGATTATGTTGTCTATACACTGGCTTCATTGTTAATTAATAGAGCGAGACAAAACATGAAACTAGCAGTATTAGGCGCAACAGGTTGGATTGGTGGCACTATCATGCAGCAGGCTATTAGCCGTGGTCATGAAGTGGTTGCCGTCGTTCGCGACGCCAGCAAAGTCAATCAAGATGTGGCCGTACGAACACTTGATTTAACCACTATGACAAGCGATGCCATAGCTAGCGCATTTGCCGACGTTGATGTGGTGATAGCGTCAATCGGTGGCCGCGCCGCACAAAATCATCAAGTGGTAGCACAAACCGCACAGCAATTATTACAGCACTTACCTCAAGCAGGCACACCGCGTTTGTTGTGGGTCGGTGGTGCTGGTAGTTTAGAAGTCGCGCCAGGGGTGACGTTAGTGTCAACAGCAGAATTCCCTGAAGAATATAAAGCCGAAGCCATCGCCCAAGGTGAAGCATTGGCAGTATTCCGCGCTACCGATTCTGCTATCAAGTGGACTTATGTTAGTCCCGCCGCCTTTATCTTCCCTGGCGAGTCCGAAGGCCAGTACCGTGTAGGTGGCGATGAATTCTTTACTGATGCAGATGGCCAAAGCCGAGTGTCAGTAGTCGATTACGCCAAAGCCATGTTAGATGAAGCCGAAAATGCTAAGCATATTAATCAACGTATTAGCGTTGCTTACTAAGTGATATTAGGTGGGTGATTAATCGAAACAGGCCAAAATGGCCTGTTTTTTATTCTTGTGGATGTAAAAGGTCTGGATGAGGATTAAAATATGGCGAGATAAGCTGTTTTGAATAGATTTACTTGATTTAAAAATACTATATCTTCTGTTCTGTTCTATTTTCTTTTCGGTTACCAGTCTTAGTTTTGGAATGATGGCATTTACTGTCCTAATTATACCTTTGAGGTTGTTTTTGTTACACAATTCAAGATATTAATTAGCTTTCAAGCTTCTGGTTCCTATTGCTTGTGTAATGTTCACCCGCTGCTCTGTATCTACTTTAACTTTCTATATAATGAGCGAGTGCTAATACCGGCCAAAGTTGCTGCTTTGTCTTTATCTCCATTGACACTCTCTATAAGCCGCTGTAAATATTTTAGTTCATTGTCTTTCAAATCAGTAATAGACTTTGAATTACCTGCTGTTTTTTGATCGATTTCAAGACAGCTTTTAATAACATGCTGATCTATAATGAGTGTGTCCGCTAGCACAAGTGCACGGGATAATATATTCCGCAGTTCACGAATATTACCCACAAAGTCATGCTCTCTTAATAAATTGATTGCAGAATCAGTCATTCTGTATTTCCCACTGCCATCTATTCGCTGCAGAATTGCGGTTGTTAAAAGTCCTATATCTTCTTTACGTTTATTCAAAGAGGGTATATGAATAGGGAATACATTAATGCGATAGTACAAGTCACTTCTGAACTCCCCACGCTCTACCATTGAAAAAAGATCTTGGTGAGTCGCACAAATCAGTCTGAAATCAGACCGCTTAGTTTCTCGACTGCCTACGGGGCGATAAGTGCCGGTTTCAATTAGACGCAATAGCTTTATTTGTAGCTCATAAGGCACATCGCCTATCTCATCTAAAAACAATGTACCGCCGTTAGCCACCTCAACTAGGCCATCTTTATTGTACAACGCTCCAGTAAAAGCCCCTTTTACATGGCCAAATAATTCACTTTCAAATAATGTTTCTGTAAGACCTGAGCATTCTAGTATCACCATTGGCTGAGTCTTTCGATTACTTGCTAGGTGTAAAGCTGAAGCCGCTATTTCTTTACCAGTACCTGTTTCTCCCAGTAATAATACAGATGCTTCTGTTGGGCCAACGCGTGTAATATTTTCGACCAATTGGTTAAAAATAGGGCTGGCGCCAACCATTTCATTACCGTCAATTTTGGGATTTGCCAATGTGACTGACTTTAACAATTCGACAAAGAATTTTGCCTGCCCCTTGTCGTCTAAAATAGGAAGAATTTCAATGTCAACATGCTCTTTTCCTCGAGGAGAATGATGAATATGCAATACACGTTGTTTTTTTCCAGAAATACCTGCAGCAGGTAATGGGCAAGCTTCTCCAGCTTGGTCGCAGGGAACCTCATTATTATGTGACGCCTTGTAGCAATAAGCTGGTTGGTTTTGATCTATAGCGCCAAAAATTTCAAGATACTTTTGATTACTTGCAAGGATCCGATATTGAGGGGTGACCAAAATAGCAGGGCAGTCATAAGCATTTAGCATAGTGGCAAAATCTTGATTTATATCTAGGAGGCAAATCGACATAACGGACTCCATTTTTGTCAATATAATTGTCAGATATGACAATTATATTAATAAAATCACAAAAAAATAATATTAATAAAACGCATAAAGTTGATATTAATCAATATT
>NZ_JACJER010000220.1:0-3682 GCF_014164185.1 Shewanella sp. SG44-6
GCTTAAACAAATCTATTTATAACCCAAATTTAAACAACTGTTTTAAATTTACGTTTACGTCAACGTTAAAAAATACAGCGGTAATGTCATTAAAAATGTGAGTTACGTCACCCGATCAACAAGTTCAGCTATATTGGTTTGTTTTAAATAAAGGTGAATTTTTTTTGAAAAAAATTAAAAACAATCACAAATGGGGCAATAGAGAACCAAAATGGTGCAATAGCAGAGGTTTATTGCAGTAATAGCCAAACAATGAAAATGGCATTGCAACTCATGATGATAGGAAAAACGGCCAAAATTCAGCTTGAGTTCGGGCAGAAAGTGACTTAAATAGTCGATAATTTACCGATTAACAATAACGAGACACAGAAATGAATCAAAGAGGGAGTGTGCTTGTTCGTCGTAGTCGTAATAACTTGGTAGAGTTGTTTTGAAGCAATTTGGTGCATAGGGTGTTCATTCTTAGCCCCTACTCTACTTAATAGAGATTATCTGTTTGGTAAGATCTTACCCGTTAACGAGCAGCAGAATATATCACTCGCCTCATATTATTCAGAACAGTCGCTCCTTCAAGATAAATTTTGCCGCAATATTTGCCGCAATATAAGGCAATTTTATATCTGCCGCAGTTTGTGAGACCAAATTATGGTTTATTCGTAAGCGATGGCGCTCTAAAAATTAGCCATAAACGCCACCAGAAGAGATCCGCTAAATGCTATTTGCTATTTGCTATTTGCTATTTAAATAGAATGTGTTTGTTGTAAGATATTACTCTCGATTGAGGCTCTATCTATATAATTTACAAAAGATTTTTATGTGAAAATGAAGTCGCTACATGGCGTAATAGCGATACAATTACCATCGTTTTTAACAATAAAATGTACAAAGAGTAAGATGACCTGGAGATGCTGCTAACCAAACACTAAAAAGTGCTTTTCAATTATACAGAAATTGAGCTTATACACTTCAAAGTAGCCTATTAACAACTATGTCATAGACTGCATTGCTGATAATGTGATGAGGTTGTAGAACACATGGTAGCTATCGAAGGGCTTGTGTGATGACTTTTGATGATGAACCCTGCTTAGCTGATGATTAAGGCTTCATGGTGTCGTCATAAGATATTACGCAGTTTCGACCATTATGTTTGGCTCGATAAAGGGCTAAATCAGCACGATGAATTAAAGGATCAAGGCTTAAGTCATCTTTAGTAACAGTGCTGACACCACAACTGACTGTGACCGTAAAATCGTGTCCAGAGAAACGAGTGTTAATATTGGCTACCTCATTACGAATACGTTCGGCAAAATCAACAGCCATATCTTCGGCTTGCTTTGGCATAAAGACAGCAAACTCTTCGCCGCCCATTCGGGTAAAAATATCTGTCGGTTTCAACATGCCCTCGATGACATTAGTCACTTTTTTTAATACCCAGTCACCTGTACCGTGGCCATATTGGTCATTAATATTTTTAAATAGATCAAGATCCATTAACACAACAGAGAATCTTTCACCTATTGTTTGAGCTTGAATAAATTCATTTTCCGCCATTTCTTGTCCAGTACGGCGATTAAAAATACCGGTTAATCCATCTCGCTGCGCTTGTTTCATAAATTGATTACGTTGCAGCCAAGCCGAGATCAATAACAATAATAAACCGACAGAAAGACCTACAAGTAAAGTAGAGAACATGATAGATGAACTTTTTTCCTTCATAAACAAATCTTTTTGTTTCATCAGTAACTCGTGATCTTGGATCAAACTGCTATTCTCACGGCTTTTTTCAACACTATCAAAGCGAGCCATTTGATAAGCATTTTCTTTGACTTTCTGCTCATCAAGCAGCTGCTGGCCAAGTGCAGAAGCGACAACTTGAAACTGGTATGCTTTATCAAATTGCCCGCGTTTACCTGCAATTAAAGAAAGAGTTTCGTTAACTCGTTTTTTCGCTATCATGTTACTAGGCTTATTAGGTAACGCATTAACCATTTGCGCATACATTTCAGCTTGTTGGTAATCGCCTAAATGAAAATAAATAACACTTAAATAAGACCTTATCTCATTGATCTCAACTTCAAATTTAAACTTTTGGTAACGCTCTAAAGCAACAAGATACAAACTTTCTGCAGCGGCATATTGTCCTTTATCAAACAGCACTGTAGCCAAGCCTCTAATAGACATGATTTCAATTAATGGCAGACCATGATCTTTACAATAAGCTTGAGTGTCTTTAAATAATGTATCCGCTTGGTCAAAATGAGCTAACTTTGAATGGGCCACTGACAGGTATAACATTGAATAACATTGATCTTTTGGGTCTTTACCTTGATTTAAATTCAGCGACAATTTTGCTATACGTAACATTTCATCATAAGCGCCCAGCTGCAAATACACATTCATCAGACGGTTATAAGACTTTATTTTGATACTTTGGTTTTGATAGTTATCAATACGAGAAAGATTTTCTTCCAGAAGAGAAAAGGCTTTTTGGTAGTTGCTAAGCCCAATATTTGCAGTGATTTTCAATAGATAAATATTGGTGAGTTCTTCACCAGTTGGACCGTCTATCAGTGCTTCATCGAAAGCTTTATCTGCTGCGACAAAATGACCTAAATAAAGCTCTTTGGAACCGACCAACCTATGTAGGCGGCTGTGTTGTGATGAGGTAAGTGACGATTCAGAGGCTAATACGGTTTCAATCTTTTTAATTGCATAACCAGTATCTGTCGCCAAATATTGTTCAATAGTATCGAGTTCTTTATCATAATCGATATTGTCAGCTATCGCCGCGCGGCTAAAAAGCAACACGATGATAATAAAAAAATACCTCGATGTATGATGCAAGAATAATTACTCTGTAGGGTTAGTTATAATCATGTACATAGCCATGTCTTTATCACCAACTAACTGGCTCACACGTGCTTTATCTCCCGACATTACAGCGTCAATCTCTTCTTGTGTTAATCCATTTGATTTCATGACAGCACGAGGATCAAGCTTATATGCTTCTAATAACAGGGCATTAGTCGCAAGCTCAGTAAAAAAGGCACTCATGTTTGACATATTGTCACTCTCTGTTTTAATAATTTTATTGTTAATTTATGGGCATAATGACATAACATCAGACAATTCAACACATAAAGTACATTCAACTGATTTAACTAGCTTTTTAAACTTGTGCGTACTTTACACTCAAGTCAGTTTAACAACAAACGCTGATAGTTGTTAACTTGTATCGGCTAACAATTTTAACAAAAAACTGACTATAAAAAAATTAACAATTGCAACTTCATCTTCAATTAATCTGCTGTCTATATCAGGTCAAGATATAAACCAAAACGTTCAGTGTAGAGCACGATTATGCCATATTATCTTTTAATGTTAACAGATACTTAACCTATATCTGATTCGGTAATACCTAACTTAGCCAACATCTCATGGTTTAATGTGATCTGTTTAGCTGGAGGGATCAATAGTGTGCTAATTGGGGTCAACCTAGCCTCAGGTAAAGACGACAAAGCCATGCGCTCGATTACTGGTGATTGAAACGGCAAATTTGCGGCTTCATATATCACCACTTGATGAGCAAGAGGATACCATTGAGTTAAGTGCTCAACCAAAATCTGTAACCTCGCTTTAGTGGTACTAAATTGAGTCAAAGTATGTTCACCCGCTAGGGCTA